>CALPOI020000215.1 GCA_943325145.2 Candidatus Planktophila lacus
ATTATATCTATATTTCTGAACCTTACGAAGGTAATCCAGCTCAAAAATCAGGGTTAAGAGCAGGCGATAAAATCTTATCAATTGATGGTAAAGACATGGTTAAAAAACCTTCTGATGAGGTTTCTAGTGCATTGAAAGGACCAAAAGGAACGACCATTGTTATAAAGGTAGAGAGAAATGGACAAGAAGTTAAAATTCCGATTACCCGTGATGAAATTAAAATACCAGATGTACCTTATTCAGGAATTGTTTCTAATTCCATAGGTTATATAAAGCTAAATAGTTTTACTCAAACAGCTTCAGAAGAAGTAAAGAAAGCATTTTTGGATTTAAAATCCAAAGGAATGAAAGAATTGGTGCTTGATTTAAGAGACAATGGTGGTGGATTATTGATTGAAGCTGTTAAAATTGTCAACTTTTTTGTTCCTAAAGATCAAATTGTTGTTACAACTAAAGGTCGTGTACCAGAAGAAAACAGAGTGTACAAAACCATGGATGAACCATTAGATTTAACTATTCCAGTTGTAGTATTAATCGATGAAGGTTCTGCTTCTGCAAGTGAAATTGTTTCAGGAAGTTTACAAGATTTAGACCGCGCTGTTGTTGTTGGATCAACTTCTTATGGAAAAGGCTTGGTTCAACGAACATTTGATTTAAAGTACGGTTCAAAAATTAAGTTAACGATTGCCAAGTATTATACTCCTTCTGGGAGGTGTGTTCAAAAATTGGAGTATTATGAAAAAGGTGACGATGAAAAACCAAAAGTAATCGCTGATTCATTGATTAAAACTTTTAAAACGAAGAATGGACGAAGCGTAATTGATGGTCGAGGAATTGAACCAGATGTGACAGTCAAAGACAAAGATTTTAGTCGATTAACAGCAATGATTGTTTCTAAAAACTTTATATTTAATTATGCAACAGAGTTTGCAGTTAAGAATCCTACAATCGCCCCAGCAGATAACTTTACTATGACTGACGAACAATATTCAGCTTTCAAAAATGTTGTTTTGAAAGATACGTTTGATTACACTACAGCTTCGGAAGAGGTGCTTAAAAAAATGAAAAAAACAGTAGAAGAAGAAGGATATTTTGAAGATGCAAAATCTGAATACGATGCTTTGTTTAAAAAACTAACACCGTCCAAGGAAAGAGATCTAGAAAAATTTAAACCAGAAATTAAACAAATTTTAGAAAACGAAATTATTTCAAGATACCATTACCAAAAAGGAAGAACAGTTCACAACTTGAAAAATGATGATTATTTGAAAAAATCGATCGAAATTTTAACAAATTCTTCGATGATGAATACTATTTTGAAGAAATAGACGTTAAATGAAAGACGAAAGTCGAATAAGTGTTTATGACGCAGCTTTTTTTGGAGAAAAAAAAATATCTAAATTATATATATCATCTTTGTGTTTGTTTGTTGGCAATAGGTTTATGTACAAGCAAAGCACTAGTTTCGATAAGTGCTGCAACATTATTCCTAATATCAGTATTTTCGTTTAAGTTAGCTGATTTACAACAGTCGATTAGAACTAAAAAATCACTTTTATTCTTATTCTTATTTTTTGTTTATTATTGTTTGTCAATCATTTGGTCTTCAGATTTATTGATTGGCATCCAAGATATTGTATCAAAACTAAATCTTGTAATTATTCCAATAGCATTATTAATTAAGCCGATCGATTCAAAATGGTTAGAGCGATTATTTTTAGTTTTTATTTGGTCTGTTGTTAGCACTTCAATCTACAACGTTATTCATTTTCAGTATTTTACTTCTTTTAGTCGAGATATTCGTTCCTTATCCCTGTTTGTTTCTCACATTCGTTTTTCTTTATTTATAAGTTTCAGTTTAGGTCTAATATTAAGATACATTTGGATGAATAAGAACTTCTGGAAGCGAATTTTGTATTTTTCTTTATTTTGCTGGTTGTTGTTTTATATGTATTATTCAGAAGTTATGAGCGGGATTTTAGGGTTAGCCGGAGGTGTTTTACTGAGTTTATTAATTAGTTTATTAAAGAATACAAAAACAACGAAACGGATTTATTTCTTCAGCTTTTTTTTTGTGATTCTAGGAGGGCTTATTGTTAGTTACCTACTATCGAAAGAAACAAATCCTCCCGTTCGTATTTTGAAAACATACCCTAAATTCACACAATTGGGCAATGCATATTCGCACGATACCTTGTCAAAAGAGATGGAAAATGGGAATTATATTTATACATTAATATGTGATAAAGAAATTGATTCAGTATGGCCTAAACTTTCGTCTATTCCATTGAATCAACAAAATTTGAAAGGCTATCAAACACGAATGGTGATGTACCGATATCTAACATCTAAAGCATTACCGAAAGATGCGTTTGGCCTTCAACAATTAACTCAAGAGGACATTAGGTCAATAGAAAATGGAATTCCTTCAATATTAGAAGTTAGAAGTGGAATTTTTTCTAAAATCAATTATTATTTTAAAAATTTGAATCAAAGCGAGGATCCTAATGGGAATTCATTATTGCAACGATTGGAATATTGGAGGGTAGGAAGTGCTCTATTTAAGAAACATCCAATTATTGGTGTTGGAATTGGAGACTATAAATCTGCTTTTGCAGAAGAATATGAAAAGAAAGAATCTTTATTGTATCTTGAAAATCGTTTAGAAACCCACCAACAATTTCTAAGTGTATTGATTGCTACAGGTTGTATTGGTGGAATACTATTCGCACTTATTTTTTATTTTTATGTAGTACAAACATCATTAAATCCCACAGCAATATATTTTATTGGTATTATCCTTGCTTCATTTTTAGTTGAAGATACGTTAACTACCTTGTCAGGGATGAGTTTCTTTGCTCTTTTTTATACATTATTTCAAACCACAATTCCTTCATTGCGCGGAATAGCGGATAAGTAGTTGAGTAAGTTTGTTATTGGATCTATTTCAATTTCCACAAAAAAATCTTTATTTATTTTCGGGTTGAAATTCTTCAGATGTTGGAACTTCTGTTTTATTTATAGGAGTTGTTATTGGGTAGAGTTTTCCTTTTACAGTTAATTCTGTGATTGATTGATTTTTTTTAAATTGATCAAGTGTATTTACAAAAGATTCGTACAAAAGTTGACCCTTAACTTCGTACCCTTTTTTAGTTAGATGAATATGATCTTTTTGTGCATATCCTTCTTGAATCCAATCTCGGATCGTGTTTAATCCACCTGAAATATCGTACCAATTCCAGAATAAACAATTGTTTTTACGTGCAATACTATCCATTAAATCTCGAAATTCTATACCAGCTGTAATTGGGTTTCCTTTATAAAATAAATCTTGTGTAGAGGTCAAAACAATAAGCATATTTGGATTAATTGCACGAAACTTTTGAATCGCTTTTTCTACTTGACTTTCTAATTTAGCATCGATTTTATTAGTGTACAATATATCGTTGGTACCGAAATCTAATAATACTATGTCAGGTTGTAATATTTTCGCTTGGTCTTCTAATTTATCTAAGATTAACACAGATTTAAAAGGTGCTGCACCTACACCAGTAGAATGGTAAACAACCCCTGAATTCTCTTCTTTTTCAATTGAAATTCCATAAAATCTAAATCTTGTACCAGAAGATTTTTTTTGAATTTTGAGATCAATTGTAGTTATCGGTTGATCATAATTAAAGCTAGCACCGTATGGAAAATAGGTTAATTGATGCGATTCTTTTGATATTAGTACTGAGTCTATCAGTAGGTTCATATCGTTTGAAATCGAATCGTTTTCAAAAAACACATGAATTTTAAATTTCTGTTTTTCTATCTTTTTTTTGAATTTAAAATGCAACGATCCATTGGAATCAATTGATTCGACTACCATTCCACATACACCGATTGGTAGCTGTTTATTTCTTGATTGAAAACTTTTCGAATACTTCCATTTACCTTTATGAGTAGATGTGTAGTTAATTGAGGAATAAGTGTTAGCGGCTCCATAATTAAAAATCAGTCCGCGACCACCATCTCCAAATTTTTCTGTAAAGTTTCGACGTGCAACTGTTGTTGGATATTCCGCTTGAATGTGACTTCCACCGTAATGAATTATCACCAACTTATCTTTTGATACATTCTCAAAATGGTTTGATAATGTATTCAGTGCCTCGTTTGAGTAACATTGAATTTTAGCATAGTGTGTATCAACTTTCAATGCATTAGGTAAGGTAATCTGTGCAATCAAAGGAAAAGCACTTAAGATAAAAAGGAATGTTAATTTCATATTTTTTGATTAGTTAAGAATTAGAGATGAGTCCAATGATTCTGTACTTGTTGATTTGGAAGGTTTTGCGTCTTTTGATTTTCTTAATGTATCACTTTCTCTTGATTTCTCTTTCTTATTGGA
>CALPOI020000216.1 GCA_943325145.2 Candidatus Planktophila lacus
AGCTATTTGACTTTTTACTGAAGTTTGAACACGTGCCATTAAGCTAGTAAGAATGCATGTCAACACTCCCAAAACTCCTATGATGATTCGAATAGAAGGTTGATGTTCCCAAAATGGATGTGTCCTCAATAGTAAAAATGCACCGATATGTACAGAAAGCGATCCATAAAAAATAGCACTTGAAGGTGTTGGTCCTTCCATAGCCCTCGGTAACCAAGATGAAAATGGTAATTGTGCTGATTTCACTAATGCTGCAATGAGTATTACTAATGAAATTACAAATCCTTCCCAACTATGTTTTTGAAGTAAATGATGCACTAATTCATAATTATGCATTTTACCGAAAGTCACATTTTCATGAAATAAATGATGACTTAACCACATTGCAAGTATAAGTCCGATGTCTCCAATTCTGTACAAAGAGAATATTTTTACAGCATTTTTTACTGGCAAGTAACGATCTCTATAGAAAGCAATTAATAGAAATGATGAGATTCCTAAAAATTCCCAACCTATGAATAAAGTTTCAAAATTCCCAGATAATATGATGATATTGAATCCTAAGTAGAATAGTAAAATAGCGGTAAAGAATCGTTTGAAACCTTTTTCTCTGTGTAAGTAAAACCTACTATAATAGGTAATTAGAAAAGTTAAAAAAGCTCCTAATAACAAGAATACTGCAGATACTTTATCAAAGTATAAATCAATAAAGAAATCGTAATTATCTGATTTGTATATTGAAAACTCTTTTAAGTTGATTGTAGTTAGTCCTTTATACAACCAAAAAAGCGTGAAAATCACAACGAAAGTTAATTGGATACTAAGTGTTCCAAAAGCAACTTTAGAAATTATTTTTTCACGTTTAGGTCCTACAAATAAGCTAATTAAATAACCTAAAAAAGGAATCACTAAAAATAATTGAAGTAATAATTCCATAGCTTATACAATTTTATGAATTGGTATATTTTCGTGAGATGTTTCTACTAAATCTTGAAGATTATGTGTTGATTTCAATTGATTTTTAATAGGGGTATAGTTTTTAAATGTATCTCCTTCAAGTACAAATAATTCTCTTGTTTCAGGATGCAATACAACTAATTTTATCCAATCATTTTTATACCATTCATAGGTAGCTTCGTAAGAGAATAGTACTTTTTCAACAACATCAGGATAATGTTCTACAATACACATTAATCGCATTGCATCATGTACTTCTACCATTTGTTTTGGAAGTCCTGGTCGTAAGTCTCCTTCAATTCCATTGGCTACTCCAAATAGTCCTACAATGTTGTGTGGCAATTTTGATCCTGAACCAAACTTTTGGTTGTCAACTTTTGAAAAATAATAAGCCAAGTTAATTCCCCCACAAACTGGCGTAACTGCTTTTAAAATGGTGAGCAAGTAACTTCCATCAAGGTCTTGTGCATAATCGTATGAATTTAAAAAAGCCCTACGATCTAAAAATAGATTTTTTGTAAGCCCTCTTCTCCCTACAATACATAGTGTGTTTGTAGCATGGTCTAATTCTGGCCGTGGTTCAAACAAGGAAAACGTTCTACTTTTTATTGATGAATGAATTTTTTCTAGAGATTGATTACTGTCAATAGACATAAATCTTCTTGAACGTTCTTTTGCATTTAAAAGCAACGCTTCGTTAAAGATTTTTTGATTTTTTAAGTGTTCAGCTCGATTACTTTCTGAAAGTGTAGCAAGGTCATAAAATATTATTTCATCCTGAGCTGTATCGTGTAACCCACCTAAAAATTGAGTGTCTGATGGTATGTGAATACCTTTATCTTCTAGATACGCTCTTACATCTTCACGATTTAACATCAACCCTGCTAAACGTGCATTTACTGACCCTGGTTTACAAGAGCATGCTCCGCAATCCATTGTGGAATAATACGCGTTATTAGCACTCGTTGAGCCATGACCAATGATATAGACTATTGGTGCAAAGTTGGAGGTTAAACCAATACTTTTTAACAACCCTTCCATTCGATTTCCCATTTCTTCAACAGTGTAACCAATGGTTAATCCATGAGAAGAACTATTTTCTTCGTTGTATTCATAGATTAAAGTTGAAGTAGGACTCATGTGTTGAAAAGAGCTTACGGTTGTATTGCCATAGCTTGGTTTAAAAACGTATTTTAACAACTTAAATGCTGCCCAAAAACCAAGTGTTTGTGATAAAAACCAACCTATAAATAAACCATGAGTTTTACTGGAAAAACCGACTTCTTTTTTATGTTTATAGTGATTCGATTTTTCGAGTACTAAATATTTAGGTGTAAGTGGTGCTGGACACAATTTTGAAAGGAATTTTGCGCCATCAGGTTGATAGTAAAATTCTATATTGAAAAATCCCGCTGTTCCATAAGTTGCTGCATTTGGCTCTAACTGTTCAATGTATCTTCTAAATGAACATTCACGGTCATCAATACAAAACAATGCTTGAAAAGAGGTGTTATTTACTTTTTCGCTAACGGATTGTTGTGAAATATAGGCAAGTACTTCATCGTAGTAAGACCATTCGTATGCCTCTTGCCAAATTTTTAATAATTCGCAAATTTCTACATCTTTTGTTGGTGCAAAAAGATTTTTGGCTTCTACTTTTGAAAGTTCTCCTAAAGGGGTCCATTTGTTTTTATACAAATGTTCTAAGGTGTCTATTTCAAGTAATAGTTCAAGGAAGATAAAGTCTTCTAAAGTTACAGTTCTTTTATCTAATAGTACGTGAGGATTGGTTTCTAAATAAGCAACCATTCCCGACCAACCAGGGTGTGCAAATTGTTGGTCAAATAGATAGTTAAAAAAATAGGATTCCTTTCCTACAATTATTTTTAAAAGATCAACTACATTAATTGCCGGATCTAGTAAAAGTAATTTTGCTTTTTCAGTTTGAAAAAAACTAGAAAAACTATTCTTTTCTAAATCTATTAAAGCATTGCGTAATCCTTTTTTTGTGGAGGGAAAGTTCCAAATTGAAATTCCTTGGTCTAAATAAGCACCAATAATTCGAAACAGGTTTAGATGCACTAAATTATCGATATCTATTTTTAGAAATTTCTTCCATTTTTTACGTAACTCTCCAACCCTTGAGTCAATTTTAACTTCGTAGTTTTGTTCAGTCAGTTTATAATACCAATCTTTATAGTTTTCTGTACCTTTTGTGTCAATGATAAATTTATCAAGCAATTCTTTTCGAATTTCTCCTTTTTTGAAAGAATCTCGGTATTCATTGATGTCCAAATATGTTTTATAACCAAAGATTTCTGACGACCGTTTCATCGCTTCATGAAAAGGTTGGTCTTGAAAGCTTTGCAAAACGTTTATAAAGACATAATCTTTTAAAGGTCCTTGCGATGGTAGATACTTTTTAATCTGTTGAATAGTAGACGTTAGATTAAACGCTACTTCTTTGGTTTCCATAATAATAACTGTGAATGAGTAGGATTATTTATTAAAATCATTAAACGTGAATTTCAGCTCACATTAAAGGATTTAATCACAGTAATATATGTCTTACAAACAACCATTTAGGAATTGAGGTTGTTGAATTATTACGATTACTAAGTAAGTTAGTTTTTGATTCCTTCAGTATAAAAAAACCTTGACTATCGAACTGTTGAAATGAATTATTATCAGTAACAAAATCAAGGTCTTGAATATCTTCCTCATCTTCTTCTATGTCCTCAAAGAAATTGGTTATATTTTCAGATACTTGATGTTTTTGAAAATGAATCTTTTTATTAGATGGAATCGATGATGCATTTAATGAAAACACATTGATGAATAGTATAAATAGCAATGTACATGCTGTAAATACACTTAATAAACGTGCTATTATCAATTTCATGCTCCAAATTTAATGTTTAATTAATTATCTCTATCTGTTTAGTTTCATTAAAACTTTTAATTCAAATCATTAATTCATTTAATATCTATCTTTATATTTGTTATCTTGGTAGTCACGATGATTATGAATCAAATTAAACAGTTATTTTTCTTGGTGTTATTGATGGCGATTAGCTTTACAAGAATGTCGTGCGTTTTTGCCGCGATAAGTAATTCAAAATTTGATACTTCTAAAGATTGTATTTTATCCGATGAGTCAGAATCTGAGTCAGAAAGTGAGAGTGAAAGCGAGAATGAGACAAGTATTGAAAGTGTTCAAATTTTATCGAATCATTTGAACTTTTTTACTTTTCTTAAGTTTCAAGGTGTTTCTTCTGTTTTTTCAATGCGTTCCCTCCGACAGTATAAAGGGAGTTCATATGCATCTCCAATTTTGGGTTGTTTTACACCCCCTCCAATAAATAAATAGGTTTGATTTAATTTTTACTCCAAAATGGAGTGTAATAATTTTTCACT
>CALPOI020000217.1 GCA_943325145.2 Candidatus Planktophila lacus
ATTGTAGAAGAATTTGAAATAAAAGCACTTCCAAATGCGACTTTGATTTTTGAGACAGCTCAAAAACAATTTGTAAATGGGGAAATCGATTATCTTCAGTGGGCAATGTTAATCAATCAAAGTATCTCAATTCAAAATGAATATCAAGATACATTGATGAGGTACAATGAGCTTGCCATAGAAATTCTAAATCTATTGCAATAAATCAATTTAAAGAAATACTAAAAATAAAACAATCATGAAAAATTATTTTAATATACTAATCGTAGCGTTACTAACTGTAAGTTGTGGAGAAAATCAGGTTGTCCAGGAAGAAGTGAAAAAATCACCAATTCTAAAAACAAACACAGTAGTTTTAACAGAAGCTCAATTGAAAAATGCAGAAATTCAAACAAGTAATTTAGTAATGGAAGGAATTTCTTCTGTGGTTAAATTGAATGGGAAAATTGATGTTCCACCTCAAAACTTGGTTTCTGTGAGTGTTCCTTTTGGAGGTTATTTGAAGTCAACTGAACTATTACCTGGAAAATTGGTGAAAAAAGGACAAGTATTGGGAGTAATTGAAGATCAACAATATGTAAAACTTCAACAAGAATACTTATTGGCAAAGGTAAAGCTGAAAGTTGTAGAAGGTGAATACATTCGTCAACGTGAATTAAATGCTAGTAAAGCTTCGAGTGATAAAGTATTTCAATTAGCTGAAGGTGAATATAGAAACGCTAAAATTAACCTGAAGGCATTGGAAGAAAATCTCGAAATAATTGGAGTAAAACCACAACGATTGGATGAAAATAAAATCTCTAAACAGATTACAATCACTTCTCCAATTAATGGATATGTAGCAAAAGTAAACGCGAATATTGGCAAGTATTTAACGCCAAGTGATGTGTTGTTTGAATTAGTAAATGTTGCTGATATTCATTTGAATATTTCAGTATTTGAAAAAGATTTAGCAGCATTGACAATCGGTCAAAAAGTAATTGCTTATAACAATAGTCGCCCTGAACAAAAGTATGAAAGTGAGATCATTTTAATAGGTCACTCTTTGTCTGCAGATAAAAATACTGAAGTTCACTGCCACTTTAAAAAATATGATAAGTCTTTAGTTCCAGGAATGTATATGAATGCAGAAATTGAACTTGAAAATAAAATGGCGCATACAATTTCTGAAAATGCATTGATACGTTTCGAAAATAAGGAATACGTTTTTATAGAAGTGTCAAAATTGAAGTTTGAAATGGTACAAGTTAATGTCGGCGCTAAAGAGAATGGAAGGGTTGAGATTCTAAATTTTGAAAAATTAAAAGGGCTTCCTATCGTTTCAACTGGAGCTTATTCTTTATTGATGACGTTGAAAAATTCTGAGGAAGAATAATTCGTTTTCCAAAGTTTATTTTGAAGTTGTAATTTGTTGGATTGTATATATTTGTTCAAAAATAAAATCATGATTAAAATTGATTTCGAAGCACGGATTGAGGTAAGAGTGAGGTACGGGGAAACCGATCAAATGGGTTATTGTTATTATGGAAATTATGCGCAATACTTTGAAGTTGGTAGGGTAGAGGCATTACGTAGTTTTGGAATGACGTATAAAAACATGGAAGAAAATGGCGTAATGCTACCTGTGTTAGATTTTTCAGTGAAGTATGTCTCTCCGGCTTATTATGATGATTTATTAACGATTGTCACAAAAATATCCGGGATGAAAGGTCCGAGATTGTATTTTGATTATGAGATTTATAACGAAGCGAATAAACTTATTGCGATTGCGGCAACTACGTTGGTGTTCGTTTCTAAAACTGATATGCGGCCTTCAGCTCCACCTTCTGATTTTATTGCACTTATGAACCAATATAAAGTTGATTAGAGATGAGTTTTTATTTTGAATATTTCAATTCTGAAAATTTGAGTCAACTTTTTTCAGTAAGAGAAGGTGAAGAAAAATTAGGACAGAAAGTTAGGGTAAATTCAACCCCAATAGATTTAAACGGAAAGTTTGTAATTATTGGTGTTGCGGAAGACATAGGTCCTCGAGCAAATCTTGGTTTTGCTGGAGCTGAAGCAGGATTCAATGCTTTTATTACTCGTTTTTTGAATGTTCAATCCAATCGCTTTTTAAATGGAAGTGAAGTAGTTGTATATGGTGTAGTTCGAAGTAGTGAAACTTTTTCAAATTCAGATTTGGTTGAATTAAGGAACACGGTTGAACAATTAGATCACTTACTCGAAGAGGTGCTTCAAGTTGTTTTTAGCTCCGGTGGTATTCCAATAGTGATTGGAGGAGGGCATAACAACGCTTATCCAATAATTAAAGCGTATAGTCATGTAAATCAGAAAAAAATAGATGTTTTAAACATTGATCCTCATGCCGACTTTCGAAAGTTAGAAGGAAGACACAGTGGAAATTCGTTCTCATATGCAATGCAGGAAGGGGCTCTCGGAAAATACGCAGTTCTTGGGTTACATCAATCTTATAACAGCGAATCGATGTTGCAAGATTTAGAAAAACAGGGAGTTGACTTTACTTTTTTTGAAGATTACATCGATGATAAAGAACTGTTTTATCGTGATCTTTTCAAATTTGAGGATAAACAATTTGGGCTTGAAATCGATATGGACACCATTAAACAAATGCCCTCTAGTGCTTACACACCATCTGGCTTTTCAGTAGAAGAAATAAGAAGAGCGCTAAGATTTTTGGCAAACGCTTCAAAAGTGGTGTATTTGCATTTGCCTGAAGCAGCTCCTCAAAATGAAAGGGAAGCTACATTTGTGGGTAAGGTAATTACTTATTTGGTGACAGATTTTATAAAGAAGTATTCAAAAACTAAGGTTTCTTAATACTCCCAAAAACTTTTGAAATACTTGAACTTATTTCTTTTGTGGTTGAAGTAAGTTGTAGTGTTGGGTTATTTCTAATTTTAATCTCTTCTAATTCAATGAGTTTAAATAATCCAGAGATAGCCCTTTCAGTCACATATTTATTTAGGTCTGTGGTGACTGGTTTTCCTCCTGTGAATTTATTTACTTTATTGTATTTTGAAGTCAATGGTTCCCAATAGTTGGTTAATTTCACTTTAGAAATAGCATTTTTTACAATAGGTGTAAAGGCAGTTGTTAATTCACTAGTAGTTGAATTTTTCAAAAAGTTAGTAGCGGCATTTTGTTCTCCATTCAACAACTTCATCCCATCAACAATGGACAATGATTTAATGGATTTAAGGAAAATAGTCAAGGCTTCTTTTGATGCTTCTTCAGCTGCTTTGTTGAGTGTTAGTTCAAATTCATCGACTTGTTTTTGTAAGCCAAATTTCAGAGCTGTTTCTCTAACTTTTATTGCATCTTCAGGAAAAGGAAGTTTGATTAACGAGTTTTTCCAAAATCCATCAGTTTGAGAAGTGCTTTTTACAGCAGTCTCAATTCCATAATTTAAGGCGTTCTTCAATCCATCCGTAATTTCAGCTTGTGACAATGGAATTTGAGCGGATAGACTTGAGATAGAAATAACAAAGAATAAAAGAGAAAATATTTTTTGTGACATAGCTTTTTTGATTTGTGTTCAAACTTACAATAATTTTGATGACTTTTGGAAACAATGTATGAATTCGTTGGTTTTATTGACGAATGATTATTTTAATGAGTAACTGAAATCAGAGAAATCAATTTTAGAATTTCAGTTTTGGTGTGATTTATAAATTAAGTGGTTTAAATATGAAAGCGATTTTAGTTTCAATTGGAGATGAATTGTTAATTGGTCAAACGGTGAACACAAATGCTTCTTGGTTAGGGAGTGAATTATCCGTTAGAGGGATTTCAATTTCTCGTGTTATCACAATTTCAGATGAAGAAACTGAAATAAAGGAATCGATAAACCAATCCTTTCAATCTGCTGATTTGATCATTCTAACCGGTGGTTTGGGACCTACTAAAGATGATATCACCAAAAAGGTTTTGGCTGAATATTTTGAGAGTAAATTTGTTATCTATCAAGATGCTTTAGAGCGAATCCGTTCTTTTTTTAAGCAACGAGGGAAAGAAATGTTAGAAGTGAATGAAATGCAAGCTTCTCTCCCTCATAATTGTACGGTAATTCCTAATTTTCATGGCACAGCTTCAGGGATGTGGTTTGAAAAAAATGGAAAAGTGTTGGTTAGTTTACCAGGTGTACCGTATGAGATGAAAGGATTGATGGAGGATTTCGTATTCGATAAAATAGCTTCATTTTTTAATGTTGGAAAAACGTATTACAAAACCTTACTTACTTCGGGGATAGGTGAATCATTTTTAGCAGAATTAATCAAGGAATGGGAAGATAAAGTGCGTTCTGAAGGTTTTGGTTTGGCGTATTTGCCATCTCCTGGAATGGTGAAA
>CALPOI020000218.1 GCA_943325145.2 Candidatus Planktophila lacus
AGAATTAGAATGAGGTTGGATTGATATTTCTAAGTGATTATTTCAAAAAACTAAAAAGGGGTGAATTTTTAATTCACCCCTAAAAATAAAAATCTAGTTGTTAGGTCAGTAACAATTATTCTTTTATAAACTTTTCTATCTTGAAATTAGAGTCTCCATTGTTTAATTTCAGAATGTATTTACCATTTTTTAAATGTTCAACATTTACTGTTCCATCAGTTGGAATTATTTTTTCTATAAGAGATCCAGAAAGTGTATAAATTTCAATTGAATTTACATCTTTAGATACAATATTAATCAAATTTTTAGCTGGATTTGGATAGATGCTTATGTTGTTTTTAAAATCAATCTCTTCAATAGAAGCAGTACCTTTTCTATTGATAAAATGATTGTAGTAACTATAGCCCCCCCAACCGTCATTTGCAATAATAACTATCTTAACTTCATTTGAAGTTTTAGGTGAAAAAGAAACGGTGCTATTATTTGTATTAACTTCTACATCTTTAGATTCATAAATAAATTTAAAAGTTAAACTATCATTTTCAGCATCTGTAAATAATTTTTTAAGATCGATAGCTTCCCTTTTAAGTTTATAGCTAGGTAAAGTAGTAGTATTTACTGATGGTTTACTGTTTTTCCATTTCAAAATTGTACCCCCACCATTTGGTCCGCCCTGTTGAGGGGAGAAAAATACATTTCCATTAAGGTATGTTGCATTTGATGAAATGTCATAACCAGTTGAATCATAGTCTAATTTATCAAAAATTCGATATTCATTACTGTAAGGATCTATACCAAAAATTTCTTTGGTACTGAAGGCATAAATTAAACTATCAGATTCAAGCATATTAGTAATGACTCTGTTTTCTACTTGTCCAATTTTAGTTATGTTTGTACCATTTAAATTAGAGCTAAAAAAACTCGCGCCTTGATAATTTCCAGTATACGAAAACATACCGTAAAGTTTGTTTTCTTTCACAATTACTGAATACGGATTGGTTCCTAAAGTATCATTTCCAAAAATAATCGTTTCGAAATTTTCGCCATTTGTATTTACTCTGTTTATACAACCACTATAGGTGTAGGTGCCAGATCCATCTGGAAAGGTATTTCCCCCACCATACATACATATATAAATAATTGAGTCATTGTAAAATTCTACATCAGCTGGTTCAAACCCATGAAGTGTATCCTTAAATACAACAATCTTTTTTAGAACTCCTGTTTCACGATGATATGTGAAGATACTTCCTAAATCATTTGGCGTACTTTTTGAAGATAGCCATAAAACGGAATCTGTTACTTTTTCAATTTTTGTGTCTTGAACTTCATTGTAATCAAAGTCTTTGATGAATTTAAATTCACCATTTTTAATTGAGTATTGAAAAATACTTCCACCTTTATTATTACTAAATCGTGTAGTTCCAAAAATTAATGAGTCTTTGATGATAAGACTGTTTGGTTCTTTTGTAATGCTGTCAAACTTCCATATGGTGGTGTATCCGCTACCATTTTCATCTATTTTAAAAAATTCATCTTTGTAATTGGGTGTTTTAAAAATCCCAAACAAGGAATCTTTAGAACTTACAAAAGATACAATAGAATTATCATAATCTTTGCTGTTGAAATCATAAATTACAGAAACATGTTTTTCTTGTTGACAAAAACTGTTATTCAGATAAAAAAAGGTAATTAAAAAAAGGTAAATAGGTTTTTTCATTTTTTTCATTTTAAATTATAATGCAAATGTAAAAATAAAATATTTAAAATTTAATTATTTGATTAATTTTGAGTTGATTAAATATTATTTTCTGTTTTATTATAAATCATGAATTATTTTTTTAATATTTAAATTTTCAGGAATAAAACAATATGAGACTTATTTCCCTACTTTTTTTTTGTGTTTTTAGCAATTTAGTTCTAACTCAGAAATTGACAAAAAAACAATATCATATAGTGAATACTACAATCGCTAATCAATTTGGTACCGTTGCAGATCATTTTAAATACGATATGGGGTATTTGAATTTATGTGTAGTAAATCAAGATACCTTTTACAATCCAAATGGGTATAATTATGTATTCAAATTACGGAATGGAAGTGCTGAGCGTTTGGATCAAAGTCCATTTCACGGATCAAATTCTTTTCGATATATTTTTTCTTGGGAAAATCAATTGCATGCTTTGGGAGGGTACGGTTTTTTTACTACAAACAACAATCTATCTTTTTTCATTCCTAAGTTAAAAGGTTGGTCTTTTAAAGCAACAAAAAACACTCCTCCATTCATTCTTGGGTTATGTATAAAGAATGCGAGTAAAATATATTCTTTCAATAATACGAAAGGAGGAAATTCTGCCACTAAAGATTTGTTTGATAGTAATTTGTATGTTCTTGATTTGCCTTCGATGCAATGGAAGAAATTTCGTATTAAAGACAAGTCGATATTAACAATTGGAAAAGCATATTATCTTCAGGATTTTACATTGTTTAAAGGAGAAACTTTTTCGGTTCTCTTTCAAAAGAATAGTCTTCGGTACATTCGATTAATCAATGAAAACATTGGGTTAAGTGATGAGTCTGAACTACTTTTAATTGAAGGGAATTCGTTGATTATGCTTAATAATGAGCAGAATACAAAAGAGGAGGTTCATTATAAAATTGATTTTAAAACATTGTGGGAAAATAGCGCTTTCAAAAAAACTCTTGATTGGGAGTCAATTCCTTTATTATCAAAAAATAGTAATTGGAATTCTTTCTTGCCATGGATGCTGTTATTAGTGGTAACTACTGTTTTTGCTTGGTTTGTCTATAGATTCAGACAACAAAAACATCAACCGAGCTCTCCTTATTCTGAATTACATCTAAAATTGATCGGCCTACAAAAAACAACACTCACTATCGAAGAGTTGGATGAAATTTTTGAAATAGTGCATCTTGAACCAGATAGTAAAAAATTAAAACGCACACGTTTGATTAACGAACTCAATGTTTCAAAGCCTAATTTTATCGAACGCGAAAGAGATGAAAGTGATAAGCGCCGATATCTGTATAAAGTCAATAATTGATTAATCCATTTATTACCATTTAGTTAAATTGGTATGATACCAGTATGATACCAATTTACTAGTGACTTCTTACAATAAAATTTGCAAGAAGTTTCATCTTTGTGCCCTCGATTAACATCTCTATAATATTCTATCACAAAATAGTTTCGTTCCCCCGATAATAAGTTGTATGGAATGTCGTTATTTCAATTACAGAAATTAAAGTGATAGATAGTGTAAAAGGTGATTTAAATTATTTTAGAATGGCTTGTTGGCATAAATTTTATAATAAGAAAGATTTTGAAGGGCTTTTACCTCTGTGGAAATGCAGTACTTTAATTATTGGGACTTTTCATCCTGAATCAAGTTATTTTATTAATTGTCAAACTAATTTTTTTTACCAACAAGAAAAAAATCATTTTTGGACAGTTTTACCTCAATTAATTGGAATGGAACCAATTGATAAATCAGCAACGGATTATCAGATTAATTTTTTGAAAAAACACACTATTGGTTTAACTGATTTGCTCATTTCAATAAATGATGTCGATGAAAAATGTAAATTTCATAAAGTATTAATGTCTACAGGAAGAGACGATATTTTTGAAAAATTTAAAGAATTTACTTGGAATACCAATTCCATTCTAGAATACATTAAAAATTCTAAAATAAATGCTGTTTTGTTTACCAAAATTGGTACCCCTGATAAAATAAAAATTAGCACCAATTCATTTGAGTATCAAATGAGAATCATAGAGTCGTATTGTCAGTCGAATAACATTTATCACCAAAGATTACATGCACCTTCCGGTATGGGTTTAGGGAAGGGAAAAAGGGTAGATACTTTACAAAGTAAGTGGGTTGAAATAATCGGTGAAAATGTAAAATTCTTAAATTCTTTTTAATAAGCTTATTATCAAACAGTAGTAAAAACACAACTGAAAAATATTGCTTAGTTGTTTTTGAATTCAGCAAATTTTATAAAAAAAAACCGTAACAGTTTGCTACGGTTTTACTTCTATAATTAGGAGAAAATAAATTTAATTTCGCTCAATCAAAAGATTCATTTCGAGATTGATTAATTGAAGACGCTCAACTACAACAAAGAAAGGTAGTCCCTCGAATTGATTTCGTTCCCAATTTGTGTCGTTCAATGATTCTTTCGTGAAAAACATTTTTTCTTGGTGGCTTTTACTTATTAATTGATTGATAGCTTGTAAATTTGATTTTAATTTTTGCAGTTTTGGCGATACAATACCTTCGTTACGGAAAAATGTAGTTGCTACGATTTCAGTATTTTCTCTGTAGTAATACAATGCATCTCGA
>CALPOI020000219.1 GCA_943325145.2 Candidatus Planktophila lacus
AAAGAAAAAATCAGTTTGGATAGCATCAATCAAATTGCATTAAACCAATTTAATGATACGCTTAAAGCATTAGATCTTGTGGAAGCTACTGGGACAATTGAATCCCCTACAACAACTAAACTTAGAGATGGTGAGATTTTACTGACTATTTATGACAAACCCATGCAAGTTAGTACATTGGGACAAAATTCAGATTCACCAATTCTACCATTTACCACTCAAACTAGTTTACTTTTTAAAGGAAGAGCAACTTTGAAAAACGGAAGATTTAAAATTCGTTTTAAACTTCCCAAAGATTTGAATTACAGTTACGGAAAAGGAAAATTTGCAGTGTACGGACAAAACGAAATTACAGACGGAGTTGGGGTTGAGAATTCAATTGTAATTGGTGGAATCAATAATGTTTCAGAAAAAGATACAATAGGTCCATCTCTTCGGGCATACTTGAATGATCCAACTTTTACAGATGGAGGAATGGTCAATGAAAACCCAACCTTGTACATTGATCTTAAAGACAGTAATGGAATCAATATCTCAACCAATGGAATCGGTCATTCGATTACTGGAATTTTAGATGGAGTAACTAGTCAACCAATAGAATTAAACAGTTATTTCATTTCAGATATAAACACCTATCAATCAGGTAAAATAAACTATAAATTTTCAAGGATTACCCCGGGGAAACATCAATTAAAACTTAAAGCTTGGGATAACTTAAACAATTCTTCCTCAACAACTGTAAACTTTACAGTTAGTGAATCAACCAAAATTGACGTGCAACGATTAATCAATTACCCCAATCCATTCACAAGCAAAACAACATTTTTATTCGAACACAATCAAATTGGTCAACCCATCAAAACACAACTACAAATAATGACGATTACAGGGAAAGTAGTGCAACAATTTGAAAAAAACACCATTCCAACTACTAATTTAGTCAGTATTGATTGGGATGGGAAAGATGAATTTGGCGATCAACTCGCAAAAGGTGTATATGTTTACCGACTCATCGTTACAAATAACAACAACGAAATCATCGAAAAAATAGAAAAATTAATTTTATTATAACAACAACACAATAAATCTTATTTCTTTACGTTTATATTTGTAGTATTGAATTATTCATAATTATGACAAAAAAACTTACCTTATTTATTCTATTAATTGCAACTTCTTTTTCTTTTGGTCAATCTGGAGTAACATCAAATCAGCTCCAATTGAATGCAATTACAACTTCGATGCCTTTTTTGAGCATTAATCCTGATTCTCGTTCTGGTGCTTTAGGAGATGCTGGTACTGCATTGAACGCGACAGCTAGCTCCATCTACTGGAATACAGCTGCTACCGCTTTTTCAAAAAAAGGCGGTGAAATTGGAATTTCTTATGTTCCTTGGTTACGCCAACTTACAAATGACATTCATTTATCCTATCTTTCAGGTTATAAAAGAATCAGAGAAAGACATGCTGTTTCAGGAGCATTAAGGTATTTTAGTTTGGGTGAAATAACTTTCACAGATAACAGTGGACAAGTATTAAGAAATGATAAACCTTCTGAGTTTGAATTAGCTGCTGGTTATGCCTTTAAATTAACTGATCGTTTTAGTATTGGGATCAATGGGAAGTTTGCTTACTCAAATTTAACGGGTGGATTACCAATACCTGGCTCAGAAACCAAAGCAGGAGTAGCAGGAATGACTGACGTCTCTGTTTTGTATTCCAACCCAGACATTATTCTTGGAGGAAAAAATGGAACATTGAACTTAGGAGCAACTATTAACAATGTAGGAAATAAGGTCTCGTATTCTAGCAGAAGTAGTTCTGATTTCTTACCAACAAGTTTAAAACTTGGAGCTGCCTATACCACCGAAATTGACAAGCATAACTCATTAACTACAAGTATTGATTTACAAAAATTATTGGTACCTACCCCACCATTGACAAGTAGCTCCATCAATTATGCTGACATCCCTGCAGGAACAATTGTCGGGAAATCCAATGATGTTGGTGTAATCGCTGGAATGATTCAATCCTTTTACGATGCTCCGGGAACTCCAGTAAGAGATGCTAAAAATAAATTGGTCTACAACAGTGATGGAAGCATTCAAGTTGAGAATAACTCAAAACTCATCGAAGAACTCAAAGAAATAAATATTGGTGGTGGTTTGGAGTACAACTACATGAATTTGTTAGCTGTACGTGGAGGGTATTTCTTTGAAAGTCAATCCAAAGGAGGCAGACAATTTTTCACATTGGGAGTTGGACTGAAATACAATGTGATTGGTTTTGATATTTCTTATTTAGCAGCAGTGAGTAGAAACAATCCTCTAGCGAATACTGTACGTTTTTCAATTCGTTTTGATTTAGGATCAAATTAAATTCACGTATGAAACTAAGAATAGGCCAAGGTGTAGATGTTCATAGATTAGCACCCAATATACCATTGTTCGTTGGAGGAATTGAAATTCCGTCTGATTTAGGAGCTGTTGGGCATTCAGATGCTGATGTGTTGATTCACGCTATTTGTGATGCATTATTAGGTGCTGCAAATCTCAGAGACATCGGATTTCATTTTTCTGACCAAGATCCAAAATTTAAAGGAATCGACAGTAAAATTCTTCTAAAGGAAGTCGTAACATTAATTCACGGAAAAGGGTATGTAGTCAACAACGTTGATAGCACAGTCATTCTTGAAAAACCAAAATTGAACCCTCATATCCCTACAATGCAAAATGTATTGGCTGATATTTTAAAAATTGAGGTCGATTGTATTTCAATTAAAGCAACAACTCACGAAAAAATGGATTCTTTTGGTCAAAGGGAAGGAATTAAGGCCTATGCTGTTTGCTTATTGGTGAAAAATTAATATTTACTAAACTTTTCCAAGATGAAAACATTAAAATTCATCTATATAAGTTCATTGATTTTTTGGATTTTAGTACTCCTATTATTGTTTATTAGTGGAGACATAAAAGACGAAAGCATTTATAATTTCGATTACTACTTACAACAAAACAACCCATATACGGACATTTCTGAAGTATTATTTGTATTGTTTCATTTAGAGGAATCTAAAATTAATTTCTTTCTTTGGTGTTGTGATTGTATCAATTTTATTGGAAGAAGTCTAGGGTACAATTACCAAATAATCAACATCTTATTATTTGTTTTGATATTGCCTAGCTTATGTGTTAATTTGATGATTATCGCAATTTTTCAGTTCATACACATTAAAAAATCGATCAAGCGCTAAATATATTTTTTTTGTATATTTATTCAATAATTAATTGTATTTCCAAAAAAATAAAACGATCTATTAAAACGGTATAAAATAGCTTATGAATTGTATGTGGAAATATAAATCATTCATCTTTTTTTGTTTAATTACCAACCTAAATAACAATTACTTTGCTCAGAATACAGAACTAAAAGATGATTTAATCATTGAAGATACCATTGTTAAAAAGGAAAAAAAGAAAATCATCCTTACCCCTTTTCAATTAATTAATAAAGATACTATTTCACTTGGTCCCGATGATGAATTAGTTTATGATGACTATACTGCTATGGGAAAACCAGGAGTATATGATGCACTTCATTCTTTTAACTACCGAAGAAGCGATAAATTTGGAGGATATATCAATGTAAAAATTAATGCTGGGTTAGAACGAATTCGAAAAAAAGGATTTAATTCTGATATTAAAAAATTATATATTCAAATTAATCCAGAAACATTGACTGTGTATTGGTTTGCAATTGTTGGCCCCAGTACTGATAATTTTTCTTATAATAAAGTAGATAGTAGAGGGTCTGCAGGTGGTGGTAGAAAGGCTGTAGAAAAACAACTACCTAGAATGCATGGATTGTATCCAGATTTAAAACCAATTAAATTTCTTGAATTCAATGAAAATGTAACAGCTTGTTTTACTTGGAATTGCAAGCCTCTTGAGAATTACACTTCCTATGTAAATATTCAACAATATTTTTTTAAGTACAGAGGGAAAATTGAAAGTGAAAGATTATATGATCTGGAAAACAATGTAGAAACGATTGTTAAAAAAGAGAACGAGGAATTGAATTTTGAAGAATTTGATATTATTGATCCAACAATCGATGAAGATAATTCTGTTGCTGAATTTAAACCACTTGAAAACAAAAAAGCGCCCAAAAAAGAGGAACAAAAAACTAAAAACAAACCGACAGAATCAAAAGTTTACAAAGTGAAAGCAGGCGACAATCTTTCAAAAATCGCACACAAACACTCGACAACAATTAGTCAGCTTCAAAAAATCAACAATTTAAAAGACGATAAAATCCAAATAGATCAGATTTTAAAACTCCC
>CALPOI020000220.1 GCA_943325145.2 Candidatus Planktophila lacus
AAACAAAGTTATATTTGCCATAAGAGAGAGTTGTTTTTGTTGTGCAGCTCAAAATTAATTTGAGATACGAAATTCTCTCTCTTATTTTCACTCTTTTTTAAAACGTTTAGGACGCTATTGATATGAAATAATTAATTCAAAATCAAATGATAAAATTTAAGGAATTGAAAGTTTTTGATCAATTGAAAGAGCATCATTTTTCAATGAATTTTTTTGTTTTAAAGCAGATACAGTTGTATTAAATTTTTTGGCGATTTTCATGAGTGTATCTCCTTTTTTTACTTTGTAAGTTTCTGATTTATTATTGGTTAGATTTATTTTTTCAAAGGTTGGATTACTTGTTTGTTTTTCTTCTAAGTCGATTGGTAAATCAAAATCTATCAATGAATTTTCTTTTTTTGTTTCAAGTAATGTTTGGTCTTTTGTTAGATCAGTATTTGTTGATAAACTTGAAGCACTTGTTTCTTTTTGTTGAACTATTAACGTGTCTTTTTTTAAGTTTACATATTTGAAGTAAGAATTTAAAAGTGCGTTCGTTAATAATTCACCTTTAAGTTTATATCCTTTTGAGGTTAGATGAATTAAATCATTTTGTGCTAAACCACTATCATTCCATTTTTTCATCGCATACCTTCCTCCAGCCACTGTAAAATAGTCGTAGAAGGCAATGTCTTTATTTTTACAGAATTCTTTAATGAAATTAGAGTAGTGATAGGCGTTTTCTATATTTGAATTATTTAGATAGGAATCCTGCATACCAACAATAATGATTGATGCATTTGGAGCTGCATTTCGAATGCGATGAATACTTTGTGTTAGTTTGTGTTCAATTGTTTTTTTGTTAAATGAACCTTTTGCTAGGTCATTGGTAGATAAATCAAAAATAACTAAGTCTACATTAAGATGTTTCGCTTGTTCTTCGAATAATTTTTGTGACAAAAAACTTTGCATCGTTGCACCGTTAATACCAACACTATGGTAAAGGAGTCCTTTAGGTTCCGTGTTTTCAATACTTATTCCATAAATTTCAAACTGTTTTTGGAGTGTGTTTGATTTATTTAATTGAAATTTAAGTGAGTTTAATGTATCTGGAATGATCCATTCATAAGTAAATTGATTGTTTAAATTGGGGGAGATATACTTCTGAAAATGCTGATTTATTAATTTACATTCCAAAGAAGAATCTGATATTGAACAAAATAGTTTTATTTTTTTGAAGTCAGGATGAAGTGTTTGTTGGTTTTTTCTAAAATGTATCGAAAAACTAGCATTCGTATCTTTTGATAATCCTGTAATTCCTGTGATACTTAATGGTAGTTTCGGGTTTCTTTGGGTGTTTTTTGAATACTCCCAGTTTCCAGAACTTTTGGTGTAATAGTCGTAGGTTGCATGTGTATTGCCTATAGCATATGGGAATACAATTCCTCGACCACCATAACCGAAAATTTTTTGCAATTCTGTTCGTGCAGTTCCAGATGAAATATCAGTTTGTATATGCGAATCTCCAATATGAAGTATTGTTACTTTTTCGTGCTGACTTTTTGATAGTTTTGTGTAAAAATTATCCATGCTTTTTCTTTGGAACCATTCGATATAATTTGACGAAGTATCAAGAAAAGAAGGAAAAGTAGAATAAGTAACAGAGTGGATTTTTTGAAGTAATGGCATTTTTTGTTGACACCAACTATTAAAATAATTTAGTGTAACAAAAAAAATAAAAAGTAAATACTTACAATGCTTCAATGTTATCTCTTTTAACAAAAATACAAAAAATAGAAAAAGTAGTTATTTTAATTTATAGTTTATCTTGAACTATGCATGAATACATTACTTTTGCATAAAAGCTCAAAGAATGTTTGGTAGAAAAAAAGAAAAGTCAGAGAAAGTTAAAATCACTAAAGATTCCATTAAAAAAGCAAAAAGTATTTTTTTATATCTTAAGCCATATCGAATGTATTTTGCAATTGGTTGGTTATTTTTGGTTTTGTCTTCATCAGCAGGATTAGTTTTCCCATATTTGATGGGACAATTATTAGGAGGTGCAGGTTCATCTAATTCGATTAGTTCTGCATCAACTGGCTCTAAATTATCCTTAGAAAATGTTAACATGGTCGCATTTTATCTGTTCCTATTATTCGGGTTACAGGCGTTGTTTTCCTATTTTAGAGTGATTATTTTTACAAAAGTTACTGAAAACACATTGAGAGACATCAGAAATTCTGCATTCAGTCGTCTGGTTTATATGCCAATGGATTTTTTCAATCAAAATAAAGTAGGCGAATTAACATCTCGTTTAACTTCAGATATAGCTCAAATTCAAGAGACCCTAAGAACTACAATTGCTGAGTTTTTTAGACAATTTGTAATTGTTATTGGTGGAATCATATTTTTGATGTTTCTCTCTTGGAAATTGTGTTTGATCATGTTAGCAACAGTTCCAACGATGGCAATTATCGCTATTTTTTTCGGTAGATTTATTAAGAAACTATCTAAAAAAGCGCAAGATGAAACTGCGAGTTCAACCGTCATACTCGAAGAAAGTTTAATGGGTATTTCAAATGTGAAAACATTTACAAATGAAATTTTCACCTTATTAAAATTTCAGAAAAGTAGCGAGGAAATTAGAAATTTGAATATAAAAGCTGGTTTTTGGCGTGCACTTTTTATTTCTTTTATTGTTTTCTGTTTATTTGGTGCAATCGTATTTATAATTTGGAGAGGAATCATTATGACTCAAGGAGCTCAACCTGAGTTGTCAAATAAAGATTTTTATTCATTTATTTTTTATACCGTAATGATGGGCGCATCTATAGGTTCGTTACCTGAATTATTTGCTTCTATTCAAAAAGCGATTGGAGCAACTGAAAATTTAATGGATTTAATTCATACACCTAATGAAAATGATTTATTAAAAGGTGAAAAAAAAACTGAGATTAAAGGTGAAATTCAATTTAAAAATGTTGCTTTTTCCTATCCACAACGAAAAGATGTAACTGTTTTGAATGGTATAAATTTGTCAGCAGGATTCAATCAAACAATTGCTTTGGTTGGAGCTTCTGGAGCTGGAAAATCTACAGTTACTTCTTTATTACTGCGTTTTTTCGATATCAATCAAGGGGAGATTTTAATTGATGGCGTACCGATTAATGAATATGATATAAAGCATTTACGTTCTCATATTGCATTGGTTCCGCAAGAGGTTATTTTGTTTGCGGGTACTATAGAAGAAAATATTGCTTTCGGAAATCCTTCTGCTTCTAAAGAGGATATAGTTTTAGCTGCAAAACAGGCAAATGCTTATGAATTTATTGAAAAGTTCCCTGAATCATTTGCAACTCAGGTTGGAGATAGGGGTATTCAATTGTCTGGTGGACAAAAACAACGAATTGCAATTGCTAGAGCGTTGTTAAAGAATCCAACGATATTAATCTTAGATGAAGCTACTTCAGCTTTGGATTCTGAATCAGAACAATTGGTTCAAGAGGCATTGGATAACTTAATGAAAGGCAGAACATCATTGGTAATTGCCCATCGACTTTCAACGATTCGTAAAGCAGATAAAATCTATGTTTTGGATCAAGGTAAAATCGTAGAAGAAGGAACGCATTCTGAACTTTTAACATTAGAAAAGGGAATTTATTCTAACTTAGTTTCGATTCAAAATGAACATTAATTTTAGTGTATAAACTTTTCTAGAAAGTAATTAAATTGATAGAGAAATGAAAAAGTTTGAGATACCACAATACTATAAATCCGATATTATCAGTAAAATAAAGGATATTCGAAAAAAAAATGATCCTCGAAAAAAAGATTTTACACCTTCATTATTAAAAGTGGGTAAAATAGAATTTGTTATAGCTCGACATTTTGGGTTTTGTTATGGTGTCGAAAACGCGATTGAGATTTCCTACAAAGCTATTGATGCAAATCCAGATAAACGTATCTTTTTATTAAGTCAAATGATTCATAATCCTGGTGTGAATGAAGATTTATTAAATCATGGTGTACGGTTTATTCAAGATACTAGTGGAAAGCAATTAATTCAATGGGAAGAACTAACATCTGATGATATTGTAATTATACCTGCATTTGGTACTACATTGGAAATCAAACAAAAATTAACTCAAATAGGAGTTCAAGTAGACGCCTATAATACCACATGTCCTTTTGTTGAAAAAGTTTGGAATAGATCTGAGAAGCTAGGGGTAGATGAGCATACAATTATTATTCATGGGAAACACGATCACGAAGAAACTAGGGCAACTTTCTCTCATAGTTCATCAAGTGCTCCTACTTTAGTTTTAAAAAACATCACAGAAGCTAAATGGTTATTTGATTAT
>CALPOI020000221.1 GCA_943325145.2 Candidatus Planktophila lacus
GATAATAAAAGACTTTTGGATCTCCTTCAAAAGCACCAATATACATTTTCCCATTCGGGCGCACTGCATCTACGCGGTCAGAAACCACCGATAAAATAGCGTCAGAAAATAAATTCTCCCCTTTAGACGCAACCAACTCTTTACCAGTTATAATCCTTCCGTCTGAACTTAGTTGAATTTCACTATTTTGATTGTTTTTGGCCCCTGTTAATGTATTCCAGGTCGTAAAATCTTTTGGAGAAGCGAAATAACCAACGCTACCAAGTGGATTGGATGTAAAATGTAAATTTGCCTCCTCAACAATAGAAGAACCCGGATATTTA
The DNA here is from genome assembly GCA_943325145.2 of Candidatus Planktophila lacus. Taxonomy (GTDB): domain Bacteria; phylum Bacteroidota; class Bacteroidia; order Flavobacteriales_D; family Crocinitomicaceae; genus CANHVK01. The sequence continues at coordinate 324 of CALPOI020000221.1, forward strand.
TAAACACAATAAGCATTATTGCTTGCTGATTTATTAAGAAAAATATTGTTCTTTAATGTAAAAGATCCGCTATTTCCCAAATGTACCGCAGAAGAAACTTCACTACTATTTCCTGTTTGAATTTGTATGGTATTGTTATGTAAGGTACCTTGAGCATTGATTAATCCGATACTGTAAAAATCAAAACCGTACACATTTCCACCTAAAGGGATGCCTGTTAAATTCACAACATTGTTTGAGGCTTTTACAAAAGGCGTATACTTATTCACGTTCTCAGAAATGAAACATCGAACCCCAGAAATTAATTTAGTATTATCGGTATTATTTGAATGTGCAGTTAAATCTAAAATCGAATTTTTAGAAAGTGTTAATTGGACACCATCAAGTGTATTTTCTGTTCCAATTCCGATAATTGCCACTGGAGAATTACCATTAAACGTATGTTTTAAATTTTTAATTGTATTTTTTGAGAGTAAAATGCTGCTAGCATTTCCATTGAGTTTAATACCAGTTACTTGTGAAATAGTATTTGATGAAATTTCAACGTTTTGAATTGTATTTTCACTCACATCGTATTCGCCTGAATTCAACAACGAAATTCCTGAATGGTTGCTTGAAACATTACTTGAGATTTGTATAGGTGATAATTCAGTTCCAATTTTATTTAAGGTAATTGAATGTAACTTTGTAGCAACGACATCGTCTTTGATCCCACAAAAACTACCATTCCGGCAATTGATACCAGTTATACTGTTTTTTTGAATTACTGACTCACATTCTGCATAATTTTCAACACCAATTGTTAAGGCATTTGAATTACTGCCCTGAATAGTTGAAAAATTAGCACAATCGTTTCCCGAAATTAAAACCTTCTTACTTCCATTCGAATTAACTATCCCTTTTAAAATTGAAGCATTCGTACCGTACACATTTATATTCGAAATAAAATTATCCGAAACTGCTATTTCTCCAGAGGATTCATTGACAATTCCATAAAACTTACATTTTCCTACTCCAGTCAAATTTCCTCCTAAAACAATTGAATTTGGAGTTAAAGTACTACCGATTTTATTCGAAGTGATAGAAACATTACTCGTATTTGTTGTGTATACTCCTCTAAAAAAATATCCTTTACCAACAGTATTCGAAGTATAAATAGTACCAATTGAATTTTGAGCAATCGTTACATTTCCTTTTGCATTAACCGAAATTGCCTGTATCATGCAACTGTCTTTGTTTGTTGTAATCTTGATCGCATTTGTTAGATTCAAAGTTGTATCACCAAAAACATTTCCACTGATATTTCCAATTTCTACATTGCCGGCGGCGCCATTATTTCCGGTTACATATATCCCGCAGAAGACACCGGGATTTGTAACGTAGGCTCCTGTATTCGAAGTTGTTGAAAAATCAATGTTTTTAATATGATTTCCCTGTAATGAATTCATTAAGGAATCGTCCACAGTCATATAAATAGGGAAATAATAATTCGAAGAAGCGTTTAGTTTATAAGGATTTCCGGAACAAAATTCCCCTTGACCACCAATGTAATTCTCATTGATTGTGTAAGCGGTTCCTGTCTTTATCAAAAAACCATAATGTGTAGCAGTAGGTGTATATGCAGCTGTCTGAAACAAATGGTTATTCGACAAATTCCAACTTCTTGAATTATTATATAAATATACCGCACTTGTTTGAAAATTAATGAATTTATTTCCTTTCAGTACAATAGATTTGTTTTGTTTTACACTTGATTGTCCATTAGAAAATATAGCATTTTTATATGTGGAGCCTCCAAATTTATTGAACGTACAATTCAAAATAGAATCTCCAATATTTCCTGTTGTTCCGATTCCTGTTGTTCCTGAAAAAACAACTAACCCATCCAAAACACTTGTATTGCCTCCTGATAACGACAAATATTTCAAACAATTATATGACGCATCATTTTTAAATACAACGATAGGTGCATTGGAATTAGAATTTATGATTGACAATTGACTCACATTCCCTATTCCTCCTGGTCGACCATCGACTGTAACTTTATCTCCTTTGTTAAATGAAAAAATTCCATTTGTATTACTTCCGCTAATTGTTAAGGTGCTTGCACTTTTTTCCGGACGAATGATCAAATTAAATTTATCCAATGAACAACTCACGGGATCAATTGTGATTGGAAAACTTTCTGAAACAGATGTATAATTCGATTGTAATTCTAATGTTAAATCCGAGGTCATTCCTCCATTTGTTATCGCACTTAAAGCAGAAGTAATTGAAGTATAATTGCCTGTTGGACCAATAGTTCTAACTCCCCCTAAATTACACTTATACGTTAAAGGAGTTCGTGTTAAATAACTCCCGACACCGAGGTTTATCCCATTCAAAGCCGTTAAATCCGTGATGCCTTCTCGAATTGCTTTTGGTTGAACCAGTGTTCCTTGATTCGTTGAATGTGAACCTAAGATCAATGCTCCTGATTCTTTCCAAGTAGCAAGACAAATGTCTGAACTATCTGCACCACTACTTCGAGCAAAAATTCCACTTTCAAAACTCATTCTAACATTTCCACCACCTAAACATGTACTTTTAGAAATTTTTAGTGTCTGGCCTGCCTGAATTAACCGAATCGATTTACTGCCATCTGCAACATTCCAAGTCTTACAACTATCTGAATTAAATAGTGGTTGAATTTCAATCTCTCCACCATTTGAAAGAGGATTCGAAGAATTCAACCTTAAATAGCTCATCTGAGATTCAGATTTCGCAAAAGGAAACAAACCATACCTACTTCCCTGGTCTGAAACATTGGCTGAAGTTGGTATGTAACGAAAAAATGCACCTGTATTTTTACGACAGAACAGCCCTCCATTCAAACATTCTAAAACAGAACTTTCAGACTGACCCAATCTTAGCGTGTAACCATTTAAATCATGATATCCCTTTTGAACAATTAACGTATCTGTAACGGTAACATTACTTGACAATTGAACTCCTTTCGAATTATTGAAAATTAATTTACCAACTGTTGAAGTAAAATTAATGTTACCACTAACCTGTGGTGTACTTCCATTAAAAGAATAGATACCTTTTACACTTAAATCTTGTAAATCAGTTTGGATACACCCTTTATTTGGAACAGTTGAAACACCTTCTTCATGACTAGTTACTAACATCCCCCCATCCGCTAATTGGGTTGTTCCAATACCTTTCACATGAAAAGGATGAGGAATTTCTAATGTACCCCCTTCTTCTATGAGTAACAGGTTTCGAACATAAATAGACGATTCTAATTTTACAAAAGCCCCTTTTTTAACAACATACTTAATCAATTGATCATCAGATACATAATTCGATTTTGAAAATGTCTGTGCCAAATTACCTTCAAACAATAGTGCGTTTGAAGTATTCTGAGAAGAATTTAAAATTCTTCCGGATAGTACTTTTAAATTTCCTTTTAATGCAATTTGTGATACCTTAGAAAAACTTGATCCAAGATCTAATTCACCCCCATCAATGATTAGATTCCCTTCAATTTTTAATGTTAATGTATCATTGGTGGCTGAAGTGTTGTTTAATCGAAATATCCCTCCCTTAATCACTAAATCTCCATTCAAAATCAAGTTTTTGAAATTTAGAGTCAGGGCACCATTTACTTCTAACTTACTGGACAATAACCATTCTTTAGATAGCTCAAACGAATGATGTGATTGAATAATAAATACATCTGAAGTACCTGTAAAGTTTAATGGATGAGCACCAGTACCATTTGGAAATTCTGTCCAACTGCTCAGAATAGTTAGATCCACTTCTCCAGTCTTGGAATACCAAGTAGTTGCAAATCCTAAAAACGAATAAAAACTAAAAAAAATAGCAAAAGCAAAACAGCGCATCGACTACTCAACAAAAAATTACACATTAAGACAAATCAAAATCTATTTCAAAAGACCTCAATGATTTAATAAAATCATTGTTCGGATCAATTTTAATACTCTTTGA
>CALPOI020000222.1 GCA_943325145.2 Candidatus Planktophila lacus
AATGGAATTCATTTATCAACCAAACATTATTTCGACTTTTCAGAAGAGTTTATCAGTAACTATTTGCCGTATACAATTGAACTGGGACGAAGTTGGGTGCAACCAAACTTTCAACCAGCTGTAAATCCTAGAAAAGGATTATTTGCATTGGATAACATTTGGGATGGTTTGGGAGCATTGGTGATTCAAAATCCAACCATGAAGTACTTTTTTGGAAAAGTTACCATGTATCCAACATTTAATCAAGAAGCTAGAGATTTTTTATTGCATTTTATGCATCATTATTTTCCCGATAATGAAAAATTAATGCATCCTTTTCATCCATTGATTCAAAAGTATGATCCTACATTTATTGATGAGCAGTTAAGTGAACTTTCTTTTAAAGATGGATTTAAAGTATTAAATTCTTTTGTTAGATTGAAAGGAGAAAATATTCCGCCATTGGTAAATATTTACATGAACTTATCTCCTTCAATGAAAACATTTGGGACTGCTGTGAATCCTGATTTTGGAAATGTAGAAGAAACTGGAATTTTGGTAACAATAGGAGATATATATCAAGAAAAAAAAGAGCGTCACATTCAGCAGAATTGAGACGCTCTATGAAGTGGTCTTGGAATAGGATTTAGGCAATTTGCAACTTGTTTTCATAAATCATTTTTCTAAGGTTTGAAAGCGCATAACGCATTCTACCTAATGCAGTATTAATATTGATTGACTTTTGTTCAGCGATTTCTTTGAAAGATAAATCTTCAAAAATTCTAAGGTGAATAACTTCTCTTTGCTCTTCAGGTAAGTAAGGAAGTAGATCAATAATTTGTTGAAAAACTTCATCTTGAATTCGGGCATCAACCCAATTCATTTCATCGTTTACTAAGTGAGTAAAGATGGAAAAGTCCTCATTTTTATAAGAAGAGTCAGAAATCATCACAATGTTCTTCAATTTTCTGTAGTGATCCATTATTAAATTGTTTGCTATTCTAAGCGCCCAAGGTAAAAATTTGCCTTCCTCTTTGTACTTTCCGTCTTGAATTGACTTAACAATCTTAATACAAGTTTCTTGGAATAAATCCTCAGAAAGCTCAACTATTTTTACCTTAAATTTAATTTCTCGGTAAATTTGTTTGCTATACTTGTTTAATAACTGATCAAGAGATTTCTTGTTTCCTGCAATATACTGACTCACTAGTAAGGAGTCATCAACTAACTGATACATAACTCAAAAGTTTAAGGTGGAACCTGATTATTAATATTGAGTAATGTTATTGTATAGGCAGTTGATTTAATTATTTATATCACTAAGATAGCTAATTATTTTTAAAACACAAATTTTTCTTTATTTTTTTCGTAACATTTTTTGATTTTGTGTATTGCATTACACTTTAAAGTACTATTCTATTCATTTTTTGAAAATATTCAAGTAGGTGTAATTTTGAAGTTTACTCTTAGAATTTAATAATTAGAAATCATTCTATTTACTATTTATATTAATACATTTGCATTAAAATCTTATTTCGTGACTAAAATTTCTACTGAAAAATTAAGTATTGCAGAGAAAATTAAGGCGTATGTTTTGTTTACAAAATTTCGACTATCTGCATTGGTCGTAATTTCAGCGCTTTCTGGGTATCTATTTGTAGGAGGCCATGATGGAATGGTAATTTTTTATTTAATGGTAGGTGGTGCACTTGTTACTGCTGCATCTAATGGTGCTAATCAAATATGGGAACGAGAAATAGATCCTTTAATGAAAAGAACTGCCAATCGACCATTGCCTACAGGACAGATTTCTGTTCGTGAAGCATATATAGTGGTGATCGCTTGTTTATTGGTAGGTACGATATTATTGTTGAAAATTAATTTTTTATCTGCATTACTGAGTTTTTCTGCATTTATAATGTATGTCTTTATATACACACCTATGAAAAGAGTTTCTCCTTGGGCTGTATTTATCGGGGCATTTCCAGGGGCAATTCCTCCAATGTTAGGCGCAATTGCCGAACTGAATGATTTTGGTTTAAAACCTGGCGTTTTATTTTTTATTCAATTTGTTTGGCAATTTCCTCATTTTTGGGCGATCGCATGGGTGTGTTTTGATGATTATAAAGCAGGTGGATTTTCATTGCTACCTTCAAAATTTGGTCGTTCTAAAGATTCAGCATATCAAATTGCATTGTATGCGTTGTTTTTAATTCCTTTCACTCTGTTACCTTGGGTGCTTGGTTGGACTGGTACAACCACTCTTATTATTGGTTCTATTGCTGGTGCATGGTTTTTTTGGTACGCCTATAAGTTGTTTTTATCTTGTGAAGATGCGGATGCTAAAAAACTTATGTTTGCTTCGTTTGTTTATTTACCAGTAGTACAATTTTTATATGTTTTTGATAAAATTTAATAATTAAGAATCATGGCACAAGATTACACGAATGAATTAAGTACAGAGCAACGTGAAAAATTAAAGAAAAATCTGGTATACATTGCCATTTTTAGTATTGTAATGGTGTTTGCTGGATTTACCTCGGCTTATATTGTATCCATGGGTGATACTTTTTGGGTAAAGTATCCTTTACCAAAAGCTTTTTGGATCAGTACAATTACCATAATTTTAAGTAGTTTGTTTTATGTATTGGCAATTAAAGCTGCTAAAAGTAAAAATGCTTCAACCGTAAAATTATGGATGTTATTAACTTTTATTTTCGGTTTAGGATTTGCTTTTTTTCAATGGAAAGGATATGGTCAGCTAGTGGAGGAAGGAGCTCATTTTAGAAGTTCTATTTTTGTTGTGGATGGTAGATATGGTGATTATTTCGAAGTGAAATACAAAGGGAAATTTATTCAAGTAAATGGGAATGAATTCCTTTGGCAAGGAAAAGAAATGTCTAAGCAAGACTATGCTTTACTTCAAAACTTTGTAAAACCATTTGAGAATACGGCAGACCCAAAGGGATACAGCATTCAACAATTAGCTCCAAATTTTGAATTGTATTATCAAAATGAACCTGTTAAGGTAGAAGGAGCTCAATTAATTGCAGGTGCTAAAATATTGCAATATACAGACATGAGACGTCTTCAGTTTTTGGCATGGAATATCAGAGACCATCGTGGAGACTTTTTCCATAAAGGACAATTAGGAAAAGATTTTCATGTTTTTTACAAAGGAAAAGAGCTTGCTTATCAAAACAGAGATTTAATGTACAATCAACGCAAATTATCTGCACCATTGCAATTAAAAGCGAACCAATCAAGAGACACTGCAACTTCTTATTTGTATATTATTACAGTTTTACATCTATTACACATAATTGGAGCATCTTTTTATTTATTAAAAATGGTGTTCATTTCGTTCAAACCAGAGTTGGATGAAAAAAAGATTTTAAGTATGCGTTTAGGAGCAATATTTTGGCATTTTTTAGGGGCGCTTTGGATTTATTTGTTACTATTTTTAATTTATATTCATTAAATATTAAGAATTAAAACATCAATTTTTGATAAAGTTTAACTAAATTTTAATTTTTATTCATAAACTTGCAAAAAAAATATAAGCATGGCAGGTCACGCGGCAACACAAATTGATTCAAAAACCCTTTGGGGAGGTAAAATTTCACCTTTCAGTACAAGTTACGGAAAACTTATGATGTGGTTTTTCCTTGTATCTGATGCATTAACCTTTGGTGGATTGTTGATTTCTTACGGTTTTACTCGTCACGATAGTCAAGTATCTTGGCCAATTGGTGAGGAAACATTTAACTCATTACCATTTTTAGGACATGGTTATCCTCTGCTTTATGTTGCATTGATGACTTTTATCCTAATTGTATCTTCAGTTACAATGGTGTTAGCAGTTGAGGCTGGTCACAGAATGGATAAGAAAGGAGTTGTGAAATGGATGCTGGCTACAATTATTGGTGGTCTTTTCTTTGTTGGTTCTCAAGCTTGGGAATGGTACCATTTTATCCACGGTTCTGAATTTGGAAAAGTTGAATTAGTTGATGGTTCAAAAGCTGTTGTTCATGGACATTTTGGTGAATTGAAAAATTTTACAGTTCTCGAAGCTGGTAAACACCATAAAAAAGGTGAAGTAATTACAGATGATTTATTGCACCAATTTCACCATGCAATCGAAAATGGTCATTTAGAAGCTGGTAAAATCACTTTACACGATGGTTCTGTTGCGAAAGTTAATAGAGCAAAAGATGAGCACATGGTTTTGGTAATCAAAGAACCTGGAAAACAATTTTCTAAAGTTGGAGCTAAGATAGAAGGTGCTCAAGCAAGTAAGTTATATGAAGAAACAATAAATAGTGGTACACCAAATAGAG
>CALPOI020000223.1 GCA_943325145.2 Candidatus Planktophila lacus
ATGGATACACGAAAGATTTTCCAGTAGAGAAATTTTACAGAGATGCAAAATTGTGTACGATTGGAGAAGGTACTTCTGAAATACAAAAACTTGTAATTTCAAGAGAAATTTTAAAATAAATTTGTTAGTTTAAAATTAAAAACTAAATTTGCATCCTAATAGATAGAACTTAATAAACAAAAATATGTTAATTATCCCAGTTAAAGAAGGCGAAAACATCGAGAGAGCGCTTAAAAAGTATAAGAAAAAATTCGACAAAACTAAAGTAATGTTGGAATTAAGAACGCGTAAAGAATTTACAAAACCTTCTGTTATTAATAGACAGGATAATATTCGTGCTGCGTACAAGCAAAAAATGACTTCTCAAGAGCAGTAAACTTTTTTACTAAAAATACGTAAAGGGGCTATATGCCCCTTTTTTTATGTTAGAAAAATTCGAAAGTTATTTAGTTGCTGAAAAGCGCTTTTCTTCGCATACAGTTACGGCTTATCTAAAAGATGTCCATCAATTTTTAGATGCTATAGGGATAGTTTTGTTGGAAGACCTTAAAGAAGTCAAGCATTCATTGATTCGAACTTGGATGGTTACACTTATTGAACAGGGAATTGTAAATAGATCTGTCAATCGGAAACTTTCAACCTTGAGAACTTTTTTCAAATGGTGTGTTCAAGAGGGATTTGTTGAAGCTAATCCAATGGTTAAAATCACAGGTCCAAAAACAGAGAAGAGATTGCCTACATTTGTGCGTGAGCAAGATATTTCTCCTTCAAAATTGGATACTATATTCCCTAATAATGTAGAAGGACAAAGAGATCAGTTGTTGTTTGAATTGTTGTATCAAACTGGAATTCGATTAAGCGAGCTAATCGAATTGAAAAAACAAGATTTCAATGAATGTCAAATTAAAGTGTTAGGAAAAAGAAATAAAGAAAGAATCATTCCGCTTTCATTAAATTTATCTAGCGCTATATCAAATTATCAAAAGAATTTACTCGGAGAACAACAAGCATCTATGTATTTGTTTACGTTAAATAATGGAGACAAAATTTATCCAAAGCTTGTATATCGAAAAATAAATTATTATCTTGGTCTCATAACAAGTTTGGAAAAGAAGAGTCCACATGTGTTAAGGCATACATTCGCCACTCATATGTTGAATAATGGAGCGGGACTAGAGACGTTAAAAGACATTTTGGGTCACGCGAATTTATCAGCTACACAAGTGTATACTCATAATTCTTTTTCTCAATTAACTACTATTTATAAACAGGCTCATCCTCGTGGGCACAAAAAAAAATAAGTCATGGATATTAAAGTGCAAGCTGTACATTTCAAAGCAGATCAAAAGTTAATCGAGTACACAGAAGAAAAAGTTGGAAAATTGACATTGTTTAATGATCATATAGTTACGGCTGAGGTTTTTTTAAGGTTAGAAAACACAACAGATGTTGAGAATAAAGTTGCAGAGGTAAAATTATTAGTACCAGGTAAAGAGTTGTTTTCTAAAAAGCAAGCTAAATCTTTCGAAGAGGCGGTTGATTTAGCATCTGAGGCGTTGAGAAAACAAGTAGTAAAGGAAAAAGAAAAGGTTTCTTAATTTATTAAAAATCAATATATTAAATAAAGGGGTGTTTTTCACCCCTTATTTTTTTTGAATTTTTTTTGAAAAAGTATTGTAAAAATAAAATTAGTGCTTATATTTGCACACCGAAAAGGAAACACAAAACGTTCTTTTTAAATATTAATACCAAATTTCAATGCGCCGGTGTAGCTCAGTTGGCTAGAGCAGCTGATTTGTAATCAGCAGGTCGGGGGTTCGAATCCCTCCACCGGCTCCATTTTGGGGGTATCGCATAGTGGCTATTGCAGCAGACTGTAAATCTGTCACCTCACGGTATCGTTGGTTCGAGTCCATCTACCCCCACAACATTGAATAGAATTTTTTTAAGCGGGAGTAGCTCAGTTGGTAGAGCGTCAGCCTTCCAAGCTGAGGGTCGCGAGTTCGAATCTCGTCTCCCGCTCTATTTACAAGAACGTTTGCCGGTGTAGCTCAGGGGTAGAGCGCTTCCTTGGTAAGGAAGAGGTCACGAGTTCAATTCTCGTCATTGGCTCGCAAGAAATTCATCCAATTATTGGATGAAATTTTGTATATTTGTAAAAATACAATTATTAATAACTAAAAAGTAAAACAAGAAAAATGGCTAAGGAAAATTTTAACCGTTCTAAACCACACGTTAACATTGGAACTATTGGTCACGTTGACCACGGTAAAACTACGTTGACAGCTGCAATCTCTAGCGTATTAGCTGCTAAAGGATTGGCTGCAGTTCGTGATTTCTCTTCTATTGATAATGCTCCAGAAGAAAAAGAGCGTGGTATTACAATTAATACATCTCACATCGAGTATGAAACTATGAATCGTCACTATGCTCACGTTGACTGTCCAGGTCACGCGGATTACGTGAAAAACATGGTTACAGGAGCTGCTCAGATGGATGGTGCAATCTTAGTGGTTGCTGCTACTGATGGACCAATGCCTCAAACACGTGAGCACATCCTTTTAGGTCGCCAAGTTGGTGTTCCAAGAATGGTTGTATTCATGAACAAAGTGGATATGGTTGATGATGCTGAATTATTAGAATTAGTAGAAATGGAAATTCGTGAGTTATTATCATTCTACAAATACGATGGTGATAATACTCCAGTAATTCAAGGTTCTGCTCTTGGAGCTTTAAATGGTGAAGAGAAATGGGTAGCTAAAGTTGACGAATTAATGGAAGCTGTAGATACTTACATTGAATTACCTCCACGTGATGTTGATAAGCCTTTCTTGATGCCAGTTGAAGACGTATTTACGATTACAGGTCGTGGTACTGTAGCAACAGGAAGAATCGAGGCTGGTGTAATTAACTCAGGAGATGGTGTTGATATCTTAGGTATGGGTGATGTTAAATTATCATCTACAGTTACTGGGGTTGAGATGTTCCGTAAAATCTTAGATAGAGGTGAAGCTGGTGATAACGTAGGTTTGTTATTACGTGGTATTGAGAAATCTCAAATCAAAAGAGGAATGGTTATCGCTAAACCAGGATCTGTTAAACCACACACTGACTTCAAAGCTGAGATCTATGTATTGAAGAAAGAAGAAGGTGGACGTCACACTCCATTCCATAACAAATACCGTCCTCAGTTCTATTTCCGTACAACTGACGTTACAGGTGAAATCTTCTTGACTGATGGTCGTGAGATGGTTATGCCAGGTGATAACGTTTCTATCAATGTTAAATTGATCGTTCCAGTTGCAATGGACAAAGGATTACGTTTTGCTATCCGTGAAGGTGGTAGAACAGTAGGAGCTGGTCAGGTTACTGAAATTATTGAATAATTTATTCAAACACTTAATTGGAGGGATTAATATCCCTCCTTTTTTTACGGGCGTAGCTCAGCTGGTAGAGTAGTGGTCTCCAAAACCATTGGTCGTGGGTTCGAATCCTACCGCCCGTGCAAAATTTAAAACGTTTATCGTGTCAAAATTTAAAAATTATATCGACGAAACAATTCATGAAATGCGTCATGAAGTTTCGTGGCCTACATGGAAAGAGTTACAGAGCAACACCATAATTGTGGTTGTTGCCTCTTTAATTTTTGCTGTGTTGATATTTGTGATGGATTTTCTTTTTGGTATTTCTGGTGAAGAGAAAACTGTTTGGAAAGGTCTATTAGGTTTTATATACCAAATGTTCAATTAGTCAATAAGATGAGTGAGATTAAAAAGAAATGGTACGTTGTACGTGCTGTCAGTGGGAAGGAGAAAAAAGTTAAGGAATATCTTGAACTTGAAATTTCACGTCACAAATTAAATGATTTTGTAGAGCAGGTATTAATTCCTACAGAGAAAGTTTTCCAAATTCGAAATGGTAAAAAAATAAGTAAGGAGAAATCTTATTTACCAGGATACGTTTTGATTGAAGCGTCTTTGTTAGGTGAGGTAGAACATGTTATTAAAGGAATACCAAATGTTATCGGTTTTTTAGGAACTGAAAAGGGGGGTGATCCTGTTCCAATGCGATTGGCTGAAGTGAATCGAATTCTAGGTAAGGTAGATGAGTTATCTGAATCGGAAGAAGAAATGAAGATACCGTTTGTTGTTGGTGAGCCAGTGAAAGTTATTGACGGCCCATTTAACAATTTCTCTGGTATTGTTGATGAAATAAATGAAGAGAAGAAAAAACTTAAAGTGATGGTGAAAAT
>CALPOI020000224.1 GCA_943325145.2 Candidatus Planktophila lacus
ATGTTATACCACAAAGTCTGAAAGCATTGCTCGACATCAGAATAGATAAATTACAAAAAATAAATGATTCTTTAGTTGGTAATCCTTTTCCAATTGTGCCATCAGTATTAATTCCACAAATATTTAGAAAATTTAAAGGGTCTATTAAAACTACTAATATCCTTTTGGACCGCAGAGAACTAAGGACACTTACTTATTCCTTGGGTTATTCTGAAAACAACTTACAGTCCATTTTTAGTACTGAAAAAGAACTCAAAATTGCTTTGGAAGCAATGGAAACCAATTGGCGTGATTCTTTTTTATCGGGCTTGATAGATTGCCTTTTAAGCAATTGGGAAACAAAGCATCAAAAGTCCTTAGAGCAATTGGAAAAATTCATCACTAAAAAATTAGATAACTATACAGGAAACAGAAACACATTAAATTCATTCAAAAGCAACAAGCGTTACTTTAATACTAAAAATGGCGACTTGATATTAGGCGACACAATAGCGAAACTTAACAGACCAATTCAAGAAGCAACAAAAATATTAGGTGTACCAGAATCTTGGTTTTCTTATTCTTATTTTTCAAGAGTAATAGTTACCTACTACGAAAGGAACAAAGCGAATATTCTTAATGAAATAGATAATCTGAACGAAGTTCTATTGAAAAATAATAGTTCAATTACAAGTAAAAGATTAGTCAGTAAAATGATTATTCAAGCAAATCAACCAGCTTTTGCGACCTTACAAGACAGATTAAAGAAAATTGCATTCACCCAAATTGGCGACCCAAGCATTATATCAAATTGGACAGCTTTTGAAAATGCAACAGAAACCGAAAGAAGTGAGATTTTAGATGCAAGAAACATATTAGACGAGTGGATTGCTAAACAATTTATTGATATTTTCTTTAGAGTATGTTTGAACGATGAAAGAAGAAAACAATTCTGGCTCAAAGTCGCTTCAAAAAATAAATTGTCATTTAAAGTATTCGGACCTAATATAACAAAACAACTGCTTTCTCAAGATGAGCGAATTAAAGAATTTTTAAATGCAAGATTTACAACAGTTACCAGCACTAAGGATGTTTCTGCATTTATTCTTTACATTGGGAATTACATACTTATTGAATTTAGCGATGCGGGCTATGCATTCTATGCATATAAGTTAAATGGCACAAATAAGCCAAATTTTGAAATCAGATTAAATAGTGTTGATGAATTTAGAAATAGTAAACTAAGAACATTGGTATATCGTTCAGGATATAGTATCACGGATACAAATCAAGAAGGTAGACTGTCTCATGGAGATGGCGATTTAAGGTGGGAACAAGTTTTTGAATATTGGTTGAATAATATAGCAGGAATAAATGTTTAGGTATACACATCATAATAATTGTTTTTTATTTTATTTCCTCGATCAATCAGGGAATAAAATACCTGTTTCAAATTGGGATGATCTTCAATCTGAATTTTTATCTCAACTTGCCATTTTAAGCGAATTGCAAGATAATGGTTTGGCTGATTTTACAGAATACTCTTGTGAAGTTGACAGTTTAGAAATTTTAAAGTTAAGCGATATTGACAAACAGATTTTAGATCTACCATATAATTATCCGTATGAAATTTTTATAGAATCTGATGGAGTGCTTACCCAAAATACTTTTAAATTCAAATACGGTTTTTATGATTTTAGTCCTAATGGCACAAGATTAAATACAAAAAGAAATAGAACAATTATATACGTCGATGATACTCCATATCTGCTATCTGAAAATCAATACAAAATTTGTGAAGCTATTGATGATTTCAATAATTTAATTGATTCACAAAAAGGGGATGTAATTAACCTAAAAAAACTCTCGGAATTAAAAATACTTTCCAATGAAAGCGGTTTAACATTAGAGCATTTTTTGAATAATCAAGAATTGTTTATTCCTGAAAAAATTAAGATAGATATTGAATATAATAATGGTTTTCTTGAAATTTTCCCAACAGTAGACATTAATAATTCAATTGGATTTACCAGTACTTTTGACAGATTACCAACTGTGAGAGATGTTTATCCGATTTTAGGAAATAATGGAGAGACAACAAGGGTTGTAATTTCAGATAACCAAAAATCAGAATTACAAAAGATAAAGAGTAAAAGAAAAATTTCAGACAGAGAATCAATTCAAGAAATAATCGAACACCCTGAATTATTTTTTAATGATGAAGAGGTTGATTTTACAGTTTTTTATAGCGACAGAGTTAAGGAAATTGGAATATATAGTCCAAAGTTCTATCCATTTGCAAGCCCATATAAATCGCAATGGGTTCCCGGAATAGTGATTAAGGACAAAGTACACGGAGAGAAAAGAATTTATTTTAAATCTCCAGAAAGACTTTCTGATTTTATAGAACAAAAGGAAAAAGCAGTAAGGGATAAGAAACAAACTGTACAATGGGAAGAAACAGAAATCCCTATTGAAGATGCAGAGAAATTTATAAAAACTGCTAAAAAACAATTTGAAAATCCCAACAAACCTGTTAAACAAGAAAAGAAAACAGATCACGAGGTACTTATTATAAAAGAAAATGCAGAGCTAACAGAGTTTAGCAATAACAATGAATTGCCTGAAAATTTAAAGCATAACTTTTACGAAATATCTAATCTGGAAAATAGTATAAGTTTAATGGAGCATCAAAAAGAAGGTATTTCTTGGTTACAATCGTTATTCAAAGAAAATTTTGCAGGGGGCTTACTTGCTGATGATATGGGCCTTGGCAAAACTCTTCAATTATTATATTTTATTGAATGGCACAGTCAGCATTGTGATGACAACAAACCATATTTGATTGTCGCACCAGTGAGTTTACTTGAAAATTGGGAAAACGAATATCAGAAATTTTTTAGCCCACAAAATCTTCCAATATATAAGTTGCACGGCTCTGTTTCCTTAACCAAAGAAAATAATTATATAAAAAACCAACAAGATGCTAAGCGACTGCAAACCAAACAAATTATCTTAACAAATTATGAAACTATAAGGTCATATCAAATTAGTCTAGGATTGGTTGACTTTGCAATAATTGCCCTTGATGAAGCTCAAAGTATAAAAACACCCGGGACACAAATAACAAATGCAAGCAAAGCATTAAAAGCAGATTTTAAAATAGCAATGACGGGAACCCCAGTAGAAAATACGTTAGTAGATATTTGGTGTTTAATGGACTTTGCTGTTCCTGGGCTATTAGGTAATGCAAAAGATTTTGCAAAAGAGTACCAAAAACCTTTAAACGATGAGAATACTGATGTTAAACAATTAACTGAAAGATTAAGAAATAATATTGGTATTTTTATTAAACGCAGGTATAAAACTGATGTAATTGATTTGCCAAAAAAGCTTGATGGTGAAAATTCAAGAATTAGAAATGTAATGCCTCCTATTCAATTAGAACGTTATAAACAGGAAATTGAAATGGCAAATGATACAGAATTTGAGGGTGCAGAAAAAAGGAATCAAAAACTGAAATCGCTTTGGGCGGTCAGAGACATTTCAGATCATCCATATTTATTGGAAAGTCAAATTTTGAATTTTACAAGCGAAGAACTTATATCTAGTTCATCAAAATTACAAACCACTATAGCTGTTTTATCAGAAATAAAAGCTAAAAGCGAAAAAGCTATAATATTTGCAGATAGAAGAGAAACTCAAAAAATGTTGCAAAAGATAGTTTATGATACTTTTGGAATTTTCACAAGCATTATAAATGGCGATACGCCAGCAACAAAGCAACTTGAAGGAAAATCAAAATTAAGCAGACAGCAAACAATTGACCGCTTTCAATCAGAAGAAGGTTTTAATGTAATCATTATGTCGCCAATTGCAGCTGGGGTTGGTCTTAACGTAACCAAAGCAAATCATATTATCCATTATACAAGACATTGGAATCCTGCAAAGGAAGAGCAAGCAACTGATCGAGCTTACAGAATAGGACAGCAAAAAGATGTTTTTGTATATTATCCAATGGCTATTTTCCCAGAAGACATGAAAGATGAAAGTGGTAATAGACTAAAATCTTTTGATGAAATTCTTGATACACTTTTAAAAAATAAAAAAGCTTTAGCGAATAATACACTTTTCCCGACAGAGCAAGCAGAAATAACACCTGACGAACTATTTGGGGGCATATTTGGAGCAAAAACGGAAAGTAAATCAAAGCCATTGACTTTGCTGGATATTGACAGATTGAATCCTAATTTG
>CALPOI020000225.1 GCA_943325145.2 Candidatus Planktophila lacus
CCATCAATCATGGATGGCGCTTCGGCGCTTGACAACCCAAAGGGATTACTTGAAATAGTTAACAACGACTCAATCTTTTTCCAATAATCGAATTGTTCTTTATTAATGGTGCAAAATTTTAAATGTACTGAATCGCCTTTTTGAAAGTAACGGTTCATTTCTTTATCTACCAATGGAGAATAGCCTTTCAACACCTCAAAACTGTTTTCTTTCCCATCAAAAAGAAAATCTGTAAACGTAGAAAGGTAACAGGACATAAAATCTTGATCAATTCCAATGCGTTTCACATAAATTTTATAATAATTTTTTTGGAGCGATGGATCTAAAAAACGGATGAAAAAATATTTTTTAGTAGCATCAATGGGATTTGTTTTTACTTCTAATTGAGATAAGGGAACCGGTGGAGTAATTGTTGTTTTGGAAGTATACACTTTTCCATGTAGCTCAACTTTCAAATGGTACTCTTCTCCTACTTTCCCTTTAATTTCTGTCCCCTCGAAATAAAAAGGAGGAAATTGTTTAAAATTAGAACGCAAGGTCAGTACTTCGGTATCGCTCTTGGTGGCAATGGTTACTTTTCCAACACTGCCCAATAATTTCCACATTGCCATACTGTCAATTTTCTGAAAATAAGGACTAGATTTAGTCAAATAAACGCGCGGATAACGGCCTTGCTCAATATAGCCCTCTACAACCAATTGTTGTTCGGGTGCGGCAGATTCAATCGGTAAATCTTTTTTACAACTTGTAAAAAATAACAGGAGTAGTACACCTAAAGAACAGACATTTCGACACTTTAAAAAATACATTTCCAAGAGATTGAAGGAATAAAAGTAAACAAAGAAACCTGTTTGGCAGTCGTTTGTATTTGATACTTTGAAATATCACCAGAAGTTTGGTAATACACGTAAAATGGATTTTGTTGCGCATAAACATTGAATACTGAAAAATTGAATGTTGACTCAAATTTTTCAGTTTTTTTATTGGTATACGAAATAGAAACATCTGCTCGATGATAAGCCGGTAAACGGTAAGAATTTTTTTCAGAATACGTATTCACAATGTTTCCATTAATAAAATACCTACTCATCGGAATTGTAATAGCATTCCCTGTTTTGTAGACGAAAACGAAAGTACTACTCCATTTAGATGAAATTTGATAACTTAACACACAACTGATATCATTTCTTCGATCGTTTTTCGCCCAAAAAGTCCTGCCGTTTTCAATATCTGGAAAGGAACGAGTGGAGGCAGACAAAGTATACCCAATCCATCCGGTAAATTTGCCACTATTTTTTCGAAGCAACCATTCAACACCATAACTCTCTCCAGTACCAAAGAAAAAGTTTTCATCAAAATTAGATTGTAGTTTAATCACACTTATCACTCCTTCTTTGTATTCGATTAAATGATCCATTCGTTTATAATACACCTCTGTACTTACTTCAATTTGGTGTCTAAAAGTTCTGTAATATCCCAATGAATATTGCTCCCCAGATTGTGGTTGAATTAATTGACTACTTGGCATCCATACATCAGTGGGCAAAGTGATAGATGATACAGGAACCAAGTGAAGGTATTGGTAGTTTTTTGTTGCACCAAATTTTAATGAAGCACTGCTAGATAACTGATAATTCATTGACAAACGAGGTTCAGGATACATGTATCTTTTTACCGTTTGATTCTTTGAAAACGATTCTGCGACGATTGCCTCAGTACTTGAAACAAAATCGAACCGCTGAAAAGGTCCCAATTGCTGATAGTTGGTCAAACGAATTCCAGCATCCATTCTAAATCGGTCGTTCGGTTGATAAGTCACTGATAAATAGCCCGTCAATTCTTGAGAATACAATTTTAAACGATTCGCAATTTGTACGGTGTTTTGAACACCAGCAGCACTGTAATTATTTGGTGAAATTTGATGAAACAATCCTTCAACACCAACTTTAATTTTGAATGCAGCATGTTTTTGATGGACAAAATTTATTTTGGAAACAATATCGTTATTCAATGATTTCAATCCCATAGAATAACTGAAGACACTTAAATTAGAACTGTTATCGTAAGAACTTATCCCAAGAGTAGATTCCAAAGAATTGAACGAATTAAAATCATGTCGATAGGTTGACTGAAATAAAAGTGTCCCCCAATCAATATCATTTTTAAATTCATTCGTAATGTTATCATCGTAAATAAAATTATCGTGTACTATAAATGCTGAAAGCGTCAGTTTATTTTTAGTATTCCAACGATGGTAATATTTTGCTTGAAAATCATAAAAAAAATAGTTGGTATTGTACTTCGACTGATCACTTAAGAACAATTTTTTAATGCCATCATAATAGGTTCTTCTTCCAGAAATCATTAAAGATGAGGTATCTTTTTTGAGCGGTTGCTGAACAGTCATTGCAGCGGATAGTAACCCCAAAGAAACCTCTACTTTTCTCGTTCTCAAATTGGCTGCTTGCGATGTAATGTCTATCACCGAAGAAACTCTTCCCCCATATTCTGCAGGCATACCCCCTTTGTGGATTTCCATTTTTTGTATGGCACCAGAATTAAACACCGAAAAAAAACCAAAAAGATGCGAAATATTGTAAATGGGCATACCGTCTAACAAAACTAAATTTTGATCGATACCACCACCACGAACAAAAATACCATTCCCATCCCCAGATGATTGAATACCAGGCAATAATTGCATCACACGAATTGGATCAGACTCCCCTAATAAAGTGGGTAATTTTTCAATCTCTTTTTTAGTTAATGACAATTTACCAACCTCAGAAGATGAATGGACAGTTGAACTTTGAACGTTAACTTCCTCTAATTGCAACGTTTTCTTCTGTAACTTAACAATTACCTCAAAACTAGAACGATAAAGAGTAACAAATCGACTCTCATAATTTTTTGAAGCAACTAATAAGTGGATTGTGTCCTCAGAACTTTTATCAAAAATTACGCTTCCTTTTTTAGAAGAATATTCAATTTTATCTTTAGTATTCAATAGAGCTACTTGAAATTTCTCAATCACTGAATTCGAACTTGAATCAACGCATACAATCGTTCTCTTTTGACCGTACAACAACGATGAAAAACAACAGACACAAAAACAAACAAGTAACTTCCAATTCATAATTGGTTGTAAAAGTAAGGAATGTTATGAAACCCTAAATGAATCTCAGGCAGTCAATTTGTAGTTCGTTGTATTCCCTCAAAATTTACGCAATCGTATTTCAAGACGCAATTTTCATTTCAATCATTTATAAATCATAAGACCCTAATTCATAACTATCTTCAGCCTTGATTTTTGGTTCTTTTCATCAAGGAAAAGTACAGAAATTTTACATTTACAGAAACCTAATAATAAAGACGAATTGTAGCTTAAAATAATTCAATCGAACCTCCCAATTCCAAATCACTTAATGGCCTTGGGATTGTTGGGTTTTGTGAACGAACTGAAACGCTGGACTTTTTTCGGTAGCTTCGCAGAAGATCACCGACAAAATCAGCGAATTCAGGAGCGAACAAAATAAAGCGCATCGAAGCGAAAATTTCTAAAAAATCCGAAGTCTGCGCTTTAACAACAATACCACAGCCTTGATTTTTGGTTCTTTTGATCAAGCAAAAGAACAGATATTTCATTTATAAATCATAACCCCTAATTCAGAACTGTCTTCAGCCTTGATTTTTGGTTCTTATCATCAAGGAAAAGAACAAAGATTCCATTTCAAGAAACAAAAAAAGGATGCCATAAAATCTATGACATCCTCATTGAATTATAAGTTAAGGGTAAAAACAACCTTTTACAGGTTCACCCAATCACTTGACTACAAATCAAAAGTAATCCCTTGAGCAAGAGGCAAACTATCAGTATAGTTAATCGTATTTGTTTGTCTTCTCATATACACTTTCCATGCATCAGAACCAGACTCTCGACCACCACCAGTTTCTTTTTCGCCACCAAAAGCACCACCGATTTCTGCACCAGAAGTACCAATGTTCACATTTGCTATACCACAATCAGAACCTGAAGCAGCTAAAAATGCTTCTGCTTCTTTCAGATTATTCGTCATAATCGCTGAAGAAAGCCCTTGTGGAACAGCGTTTTGCATTTCAATCGCATTTTCAACACCTCCTGAATATTTCATTAAATATAAAATTGGAGCAAACGTTTCGTGTTGTACAATTTTAAAGGTATTATCAGCTTCAGCAATCGCAGGACGCAC
>CALPOI020000226.1 GCA_943325145.2 Candidatus Planktophila lacus
AAATCAATGTCTAAAGATTGAGCATATGCTACTTTATCTATTGAACGTATTCCACAATCCAATGAGATGATAAGATTTACACCTGCTTCTTTTGCGCGATCAATTCCCAAGGTACTTACACCATAACCTTCTATATATCTATCTGGGATGTAAAAGTCAAGTAATTCATGGTATTGAGATAGTACATTCCAAAATACTGCTACTGCAGAGGTACCGTCAACGTCGTAATCACCAAATAATAAGATGCGCTCTTTATTTTCAATCGCTTGCACAATTCGAGCGACAGCTCGATCCATGTCTTTTAACAAAAAAGGATCATGTAATTGATCTAAACGAGGTCTAAAAAAATCCTTTGCGGCATCGTAGGTGTGAATTCCTTTTTGAGCGAGAATTTGAGCGAGAACATCAGAAATGCAGAGGGTTTGTTTTAATTCTTCTATGATTGAATTGGACGGAGGTGTTTGGATGATCCAGTTTTTAGACATTGTTGGAATAATTTAACTTTTGATTGAAATTACTCAAAACTTTTCAATTAGAATCATAAATGATAGTTCAGTACTACATTTATTTGAGAAAGATTTACTTTATTGATTTCGTATTTTGTGTTATTAATGTTGGCTTCATTGTTGAATTTTATGCAATGTAGTAATTGGATATCAAGGTTTTTTAGTGTGTATTTGAATTCTGAATTCATTTGAACAAATGAGGGAATTCCATATTTATTTTTAGCATAGTTGGAAACATTGGCAAACGAATAATAGCCTAACCCAATATGAATCATCCAATGTTTAGGAAGGTTTATTTCTGTTTTTAAGGCGATTGCATGGCTGCCTGCCGTACCTTCCATTCGTTCACGTGGAAGAAAAGTGAAGAATGGTTCTCGTCCCCATTCTCTTGGAAAAGTAAATCTGTCTTGATTGAAAATATAATTGTAGTTGATTGAGATGTCTGTATTTTTTCTTTTCCAGTTGATTCTGCTTCCTGTAGTACCTGCTTGTTGATTTTTTTGAAAATACGAGAGGGTAGGAGTAGCGTTTCCTCCATTTCCTATTGTGTTTTCATAAGAGAATTGTCCTGCAAATTGTAACGAATTATTTTCATTGATACTACAATGGTATTCGGGTTGTATAAATATTAAATTAAAGACATTCAAAATGGTATAATTCCAAAGCTTTAGTTCGATTTGTTGCAATGGTTTAAACGTCGTTCCAAGCACGAAGATTCCATCACTGTTTACATGATTAGAATAGGTTGATTTATCACCATGGGTTGTTACTCCTGTTGGATAGATACCAATTGATTTGCCAATATTGTTCCATTCTGTGGTACTTCGTGGTGAAATTTTGTAAAGGTAGCCGAGTTCCAATTGGAGTTTATTTATAGGTGAAATTTTTGTCCATATACCTTCAATGGAAGTTGTGTTCATTCGGCCATCTTGCGGATTAATAAATGGTGTAGTAATGAATTGTTTTCCTAGATTAATTTGTAGGTCGTTGCGAGTATAAGCTAAATAGAGTTCGTCCAAGCGTGCGATGATATCTTTATTCGGATGAATCACATCCATGAGACTATTTTCGTACCTGTTTGGTTGGTGGGTCAAAGGATCTTGAGATGTTAAGTCGGACGAATAAAGTGTTCCTGAAATTGATGTGTTGACTATAAATCTAAGTTGTTTAATACTTTTTGATTCGAATTTAAGCCCACCACCAATTGCATTGGAAAAATAATCACTCAATGGGCCATCATTGGTAGTTTGCATGAAGAAATAGCGCAATCGAGGGTGAAATGTACCCCATCGAAAGTTAAAAAGGCTGTCTTTTTGCGAAAAAATGAATGTAGTAGAAAACAGGAATGTCAGAACGACTAACCTAATGAAGTGCATTGTAAAAAATTAGTTCGGAAGTTTATTTTCAAGCAGTCCGTACAAATAAGTTCCTACAGTACTGAATAAAACCACAACAATAAAACTTAAAAATCCAACACCAATATTTACAAACATAGGGCCTGGACAAGCACCACTTAATGCCCATCCAAATCCGAAAATTGTTCCTCCGAAAATGTATCTCCAAAATCCTTTTTCTTTCGGGTGAAGAATAATTGGATTTCCGGAAATATCTTTCAATCCAATTTTTTTGATAAAATACACACCTACAATTCCGAGCACAACAGCTGTTCCTATGATACCATACATGTGGAATGATTGGAATCGAAACATTTCTTGAATTCGGTACCAAGATATTGCTTCAGATTTGGTCATTAGAATTCCAAATACAATTCCTACGAATAAAAACTTGATGAATTTCATAGTTAGTTAAAAATTAAAGGGAAAATAATATGGGTCATGATTAGACCACCAATAAAGAAACCGATTACTGCAATCAAAGAAGGCATTTGTAGGTTAGAAATTCCACTGATTGCATGTCCAGATGTACAACCGCCAGCGTATCTTGCTCCAAAACCGACGAGTAGGCCACCAATCGAAAGTGTTAAAAATCCTTTGAGTGAAAAGATATTCTTTAGATCAAACAATTCTTCTGGTTGAATACCTTTAGGCTTGTTAAAACCCAATTCTGCTAAGTCGGAAATTGTTTTTTCTGATAATTCTAAAGGTACATCGTACGAAAGAAAATTTTTCGCGATGTATCCTCCGATAATTGCTCCTGCTAAAAAAACAAGATTCCAAATTTGAGATTTCCAGTCAAATTGAAAAAATTTTACTTTTTTCCCTGCTCCAGCGATTGAACAGATGGTTCGTAAATTTGAAGATACCCCAAATGCTTTTCCAAAGAAAAGAAGGATGAACATAACTAGAGAAATTACAATTCCAGAGAACCACCAAGGCCATGGATTCATTAAAAATTCGATCATAATTATTTTATTGGAAATGAGATGATTGGTTTGTAAATGTGATTAATAAGTTGTTCGGTAGCGCTAGTGTGGAAAAAACTACCTTTCCCGTGTGTTCCGATGTAGATGAGATCAATTTCTTGCATTTGATTGAAGTGTATGACTCCTTGTTCTATGTCTGAATCTTCTAATACATGCGGAACGTAATTGTTAATTCCATTAGTGTGTGCAAATGTCTTCATATTCTGTTTTATTGCTTCATGTTCAGTTTGCTTTTTTGAAATTTGCAAAAGATGAAGTGTTGCATTAAAATGTTGAAGGAGTAGTTGCAAAAGTTCTAAATTTTGTGGTCCAGACTCTTTAAAATCATGTACTAATACAATTTGTTTCAATTGAATATTGGAACGATTACACATTAAGGACAAAACCGGAATGGTAGATTTTCTAGCGACATGTTGTGTTTCAGATCCTGAAATTTTCTCAATGAAACCATGAGCACCTTTCGTACCCATTGCAATAAAATCAAACTGATGTGACTTACTAAAAGAAAGTATCGTATCGGTGGTTTTTCCTAATTCTAGGTGTGTATGAACGTTGGGATAAGTATTTTTGAGTTCTTTCAGTTTTCGTTCTGCCAAAGTTTTCATTTCTTTGAGATAGATTGCATCGACTTCTCCGCACGTTTCAATTTCTCCTGTCGTGCTAAAAGCAACAGTTTCAGGAAAATTTAAGACATGTAAAAAATGAATTTCTAAAGGCAGTCGTTCGCTCATTCTTTGAAGAATTATCAGCGCATAATCTGACTGTACAGTGAAATCTGTAGGTAGGAGTACTTTCAACATAGCTGTAGTTTGTTTTTCTATTTCAACACTTTACTTTGACAAACAAAATCCGTCGTTGGTAGCTGTGTTTTTGAAATTGCATTGAATCCACCAGCTATTTCTGAAAAGTTTGTAATCCCTTTTGATTTCAATATACTTGCAGCAATCATGCTACGATAACCTCCCGCACAATGTAAAAAGAAGTGGTTATTGACATCTATCATTGAAATCCAATCAAGGATGTAAGCCAATGGTTTGCTGTATGCTTCTGAAACATGTTGTGCTTCGTATTCACTTTCTTTTCTTACATCAATAATGATTGAAGTTCCGATAACTGCTTGTTTTTCAAATTCTTCAGCAGTAATCCTATTAACTGTATCTATTTGTTTACCAGCATTTTTCCAAGCTTCGAATCCTCCTGCTAAATACCCTAACAGTTGATCAAAACCAACACGACTTAAACGTGTAATCACTTCTAATTCTTGACCTTCTTCTGCGATGAAAATGATGGGTTGCTTTACGTCAGCGACTAATGCACCTACCCATGGAGCGAA
>CALPOI020000227.1 GCA_943325145.2 Candidatus Planktophila lacus
CTCCATTGGCTAAGGTTACGGTCGTAGCGAACGTATGTCGTGCAATGTGGGAAGTCAGGTGTTTGTTGATGTTGCAAATATCTGCCAGTTCTTTTAGGTAACTATTGTATCGTTGGTTTGAATTGACCGGGAGCAATTTATTTTCAGTGACACAATAGGGATGGCTTTTGTATTTTTCAATGATTTCTAAGGCAACAGGAAGTAGCGGAACGCTTTCCTTCGTGCCGGTCTTTTGTCGGTTGGTACTCAACCAATATTCTCCATCTAATCCAATGGTGACTGCATTTTGCTCAAATTGGAAAATGTCTGAAAAGGCAAAGCCAGTGTAACAACAAAAAATGAACACGTCTCGAACTTCTTCTAATCTTGGTATTCCTAGTTTCTTGAATTGAACTACTGCTAATTCTTCTCGGTTCAGTATTTCTCTATCCGGACTTTGATACGAACATTTGAATTGGTTAAATGGATTGGAAGGAATCCAATCTAATCCAACGGCCATGTTCATGATTTTTTTTAAGTTCTTGATGTATTTATGGGCCGTGTTGGATTGTAGTTTATCGGTGGTCAATAAATAATGTTCGAACTCGGTAACAAAACGCAATCTGATTGCAGGCAACTCCATATCTGAAACTTTGTATTGTTTCTCCATAAATGCCACGACTTTGTTTTTGGTAATCTTGTACCTTTCCCACGTTTTATTACAGACTTTCCCCACCTTTAATGTTTCTTCCATTTTTAGGTTGTGGTAGTCGAAGGCTTCGCCGATGGTTTTGTGTTTTATTAAAGGTTTTTCAACAAGTGGCTTTCCTAAAAATACTTTTTTGATTTTCATTGCTGTAATATCGTCTTCTCCTGAAGCGATTAATTGATTATAGATTGATTGAAATTTTCCTTTCATCATATCTATATATCCGTTAATTATTACACAATCTTTGTGTCTACTTTTTACTTTCTGTGCTTTTTGATCCCACGAACTTTCTTGAATGCTACGTTGGATTGAAATTTCTGCTCTTTTACCATTTATGGTAATACGAGCATAAATTGGTTTGTCTTGGCTATCTTGAATTTTGTCTTTATACAACCAAAATAAGATAGAAAATGAATGGTGTTTCATACTAAAAATGCTAACCGATTTAACAAAAAAAAACATCGATATAACATTCAATAAACAGTAACTTAACTTGCTAATCTAATTACAATTGCGGCAACAATCGGTTAGTAAATTTACAACAAAATTGAACTAACCGATTTACTGTAATAAAATTTGAATTAGTATGATTTAATTTAGTTTATCGAAAAATGATAAACCTTGCTAAAGCACTGATATTCATTAAATTTGAGTTGATTTAAATAAAAAAGCCACTCGATTGAGTGGCTTACAGTGATCCCGCTGGGATTCGAACCCAGGACCCATACATTAAAAGTGTATTGCTCTACCAGCTGAGCTACGGAATCTTTATGTCCTTGAACACGAGTGCAAATTTAGGGGTTTATTTTGTTTCTGCAAGCTTTTATTCAATTATTTTTAAAATATTTTATTTCGAAATAGTTAACCTATTGTTAATTAATGATTTTGTTTTCGAAAAAATTTAAGGCTAGTCGATAGCTTTCAAGACCAAAACCAAAAATACATCCTGAACATACGGGAGATAATAATGATTCGTGTCTAAAACTTTCACGAGAAGCAATGTTAGAAATATGCACTTCCACTACTGGAATTGAAATAGAGGAAATACAGTCTCTTATGGCGACACTTGTGTGAGAATATCCGCCTGCATTTAGAATGAATCCGTCCGCGATAGTTTTTTGAAGGTAATCAATGATTTCACCTTCAATATTTGATTGAAATGTTACTATTTCTAAATTAGATTTCTTCGTGAGTAGCTCTAAATATTCTCTTAGAGATTGATTTCCATAAATGGAAGGCTCTCTTGTACCAATCAGATTTAAATTTGGGCCGTTGACGATGGCTATTTTCATGGGGTCAATTTCAAAAATATAATTACGACTATAAATCTACTAATTAATTATGTTGAGAAGTTGATTATAGTTTACCATTCCCAACAGGAGACACATGTTTCTTTTTCTAATTTTGATTCTAGGTGATCTGGTAGTTGATGAAAAAAATCGAGTTGGGTCAGTTGTTCAATTTTATCTATAGGTACAACGAAATGCTCAAGCGGTAGGGAGGAGTTATTGTTTTCAAAGATAAATCCGATTGCTTTTGGTTGGTGCTTTGTTCTGTAATCGAGTAATACTTTGTAGTAATACTTTGGAATACTAACTTTATGTGGTCCAATTGTAGGCAAAGAATCATTTAAGATTGGTCCTACATTAACGTAGATTGAGTCATACATAATCGCCCAGTCTCTTGTTTTTTCTTCAAGTTTTTTCCAGATTCCACGATTGAAGCTAGGGTTTTGTGGACTCATATTGCTAAAATAGAAAGATTCTTGCATCGTTTCCTGGCTGTATGACATGTCAGCCGCTGGCGCTAAATGTCCTCTGTCAAAACCAGATTTTTTGTAATCTTTTGCATTATCCGTTTCAGGAATCAAAGGATCAGCGGTGAATTTATTGCTTCTTTTAGCTACTTTGATTGTTTTTGATTTGGTCAAAAGATAACCGACCCATTTTGCTTGTCTGTGTTTTTGATCGTAATGAACGGAATAACCCAAATGTTTTGTATGTTTTGGGTGTGGTTCACTTGGGATTTCAATTTGTGAAAATGCGATTGAATGAATACAACCACACAACAAAAGTGTTAAAAGTAGACGGTTTAATAAATTGTTTTTTAGTCTATTGAATGAGTGTTGTGATTTTATTACAAATATTTTGAAGTTGATTTTTTTTACTACAGTATTCATTCTATTTTTTTTTAAAATTGATTTCACATGGATCAGTAAAAATAAAAAAGTCTCCCTTGGGAGACTAATATAATAATAAAAAAGTATTTTTTAAAGTAAACTTTCCATATTCTGAAGACTAAAATTTTTTAGCGAGTCAACAGTATGTTTGATTGTATTTTTTGATTTCCTTAATTTAAATTTTCAAGTTTTCCAATCATACAGCTTGCATAGCTTTTAAGTTGCAGTAGCATTCCATTTTCCTCCGTTGCTTCTGGATACCCTAAATGATGAAGTTTATCTATTATTTGTTTTCGATCGATG
This sequence comes from Candidatus Planktophila lacus, assembly GCA_943325145.2. Lineage (GTDB taxonomy): Bacteria > Bacteroidota > Bacteroidia > Flavobacteriales_D > Crocinitomicaceae > CANHVK01. The sequence continues at coordinate 3,171 of CALPOI020000227.1, forward strand.
TTTTCATAAGTAACGTCAACTGAATCATTCGAAGGATCAACACTTACTTTGGATACACCATTGAGTGCACTTATTTCTTTTGTAATCGTAGTCGCGCATCCACTACATTTTAAGTTGGCGATAATTATTTTTTCTTTAGTCATTTTTATTTTTTTTAATGTAATGCAAGAATTGGTTTTTTACTTTCAAAGGCAATTTGTTTGCTAACGCTATGGTGGATGAGGTTAGAAAAGAAGTTGTAGGTGTGTGGTATGAGAGCAATTACGTCGCCGTTATTCTGATCAGTGAACTCTAAAATACCAGTGGCAATGTCATCACAGTTAGCGATGCTGTTGGTGTGTTTTACATTGTGTAGGTTTTTTTCTGTTTTCCATGATTGAAGTTCTTCAATGTAAGCTGCAATTGGTTCTTTCGTTTCGATCCCATGAAACATCATGATGGTTGCACTAAAGTGATTTGCTAGCTCAAAAAGAGGGGACAATGTTTTTTTAGAGGAGATACCAACATAATCCGTTGCGAATATTAATTTATTGATTTTTTTGTAAGTATATCCTTCAGGTATCGCTAATACGGAGATTTCAGAAGTTCGAATAACAGAGGCAGTAATAGATCCAAACAGAAATTTTGAAATTCCTGAAGCTCCTTTTGTACCCATAATGATTAGATCACTGTTGGTGTTCTTTGCAGCAGAGTTGATCTCGTCGACCGCAAAACCTGTTTTTAGAAGTATTTCGAACTTTAATTCTTTTGCATCGATTTCTAGTTCTTTGAAAAGTTTGTCTAATTGTTGATTCACATAGGTTCTCTGTTCTTCCTCATCTCGATAAATAATGGGGTCTACATAACCCATTGTTGTATCAGGAAGGTCAATAGCAGGACGCATGGCGTATAAGAATACCAATTCACAAGGGTAATCTTTTTGAAAATTTAGCGCATATCGAATAGCATTCGTGGCACATGTGGAAAGGTCTGTGGGTACGAGTATTTTTTTCATTGAATTGCAATTTAGTTGTTTTGTAATGTGAAAAACATTTTTTACA
>CALPOI020000228.1 GCA_943325145.2 Candidatus Planktophila lacus
AACTTTGAACAAAATAATAAAAAATGGTTTCAAAAAATATTTAATAAATAACCGTATGAAAAAAAATAAAATAATTTTTATAATTATTTTAATAACATTCTTTATCAACTCATGTAAAAAAGCTGAAACTGAAGTTACGTTCGATGAAAACTTGCTTATAGGAAAATGGGTAACAGGGAAAACAATTTTCTACAAGTACACATCTGATCACAATGGATTAACGTGGGATACGAATGATGATGTTACTGAGGCTGAAGCGCAGAAATACACTTGGAATCTAAATAAAGCCGTTCTAACTCAAACGCACATAATGGAAATTGGTGGAAATGTCCCTAAAGTCTATACGATTACTTCTTTAAATGCAACAAGTTTAGTTTACAAAGATAATTTTGGAAATGTATCAACATTTACAAAAGTTCCTTAATCAATAAATAAATATACTGCAAGATGCAAAGTAAACTATTCAAACGATTAGGAATCACAGTTGGAATAATCATGGCTATGATTTTTCTATTTGGCACAATAGTAACTTGGTTTGTATTTACGCCAGATAAACTAACTCCCATTATACGTAAACAATTACCCAATTTCATAACATGCGAAGCTGCTTTAGGTGATGTAGAGCTTACATTTTTTAGTACTTTTCCAAATTTTGGAATTAAAATAAATGAATTAGAAATAACTAATCCTACAAAAAATGCTCAAAGTAACACATTACTTAAAGCAAAAGAAATGGTGGGGGTTATTGATTTAATGTCTTATTTAAGTAAAAATGAAATTGTAATCGATGAAGTACATTTGTACGACGGACACCTCAATGCATTTATAGATACCAATGGTTTAACAAACTTTGATATTCTTGTTCCAGATACAACAGAAACACCTCCAAGCGAATTCGATATTGATTTAGTTGATTTGAAAAAAATTAATTTAGAAAATATCAATGTTACTTATTTGGATAAAACTCAAAATATAGATGCAAAGTTGAAAGAGTTGTATGCTTCCATCTCTGGAAATTTAAAAAAAGACCTTTTAGAAAGTGAACTCGAAATTAAAAAAAGTGTTATTTCATGTACTTATGAAAATACAGTATACGCAAACAATTTAGAAATAAAAACTAAAATTCCTTCTTTGTTTCATTTAAAGAAACAAGAATTAACACTCCAAAACGCATCTCTCTCAGTCAATGACTTCACGTTAAATCTTTCAGGTAAAGTTATCAACGATACTATTAGACAACGTATTGCTACTAACTTAAATTATGGTTTATCTGATTGGGCAATTAAAGACTTAATTCCTCTAATTCCATCTAATTATTCTTCATCTTTAAAAGGTATTCAAATTGAAGGTGAATTTAGTTCCTTCGGAACCGTTAAAGGAAATTATTCCGAAAGTGAAATGCCAATGATGGATATAACTGTTGCGCTACAAAATGGATCGTTGTCACATACTTCAGTACCTTTACCTATAAAATCAATTAATACTGAAGTACATGTTCAAACAGATCTAAAAAACGATAAAACATCTTTTATTGAAGTAAAAAATTGTGATATTGAAACAGAAAATTCAACACTATCTACAAAAGGTAAACTGACACACTTATTTTCAGATATTTATTGTGACATACAAACACAAGCAAATTTAAATTTGTTAGATTTCAATTCATTTATTCCAAAAAGTCTTCAAACTAAAGTAAATGGTGAATTGAATGCCTCTTTAAACACAAAATTCACTCAATTACAACTCGATCGTTTTATTAAAAAATTAAATCAAGAAAAATACTCTGATACAATTTCAGATGATTTGGCATCTCTTGACCTAAAAATATCGTTAGAAAAAGGAATTCTTAGTAGTAAAGAACTACCCTTCCCACTTAAAAAGATAAAAGGTACATTATCAATAAACTCAGATTTAAAAACTGAAAAAGGGACGGAAGTTATTATTCACCAATTATCTGCAGCAACTCCTCATTCTGAAATTTCAACAAAAGGGAAATTAAATGATCTGTTTTCGAAGATTACATGTGAATTAACTACAAAAACAAATGTACTATTAGATGAGTTTAAATCTTTGGTTCCAAAAGATTTAAAACTTAAAATGGCAGGTAAAGTTGCAGGAGAAATTTCCTCTAAATTCAATCTAAAGCAATTAGAAAAAATGTTGCTTGAAAAAATGAAATTCAAAGGAGATTTGACTTTCTCAAATCTTGCTGTCAACTATGATGGTATTGACATTAAAACATCAAATTCAGTAGTAGAATTTTCATTGCCAAACCAAAATAAATCAGCGAAAAATCAATCGTTTATTTCAGCGAAAATTAGGAGTAAACAACTTGAAACCTATCAAAAAAACACGATTAATGCATTCCTTAAAAATGCAGTTTTAACAATTGAAGCTTCTGATTTAAGAAATACCGAAGAATTACCAACTGTCTCAGGATCTTTTTACCTTGATACTTTATCTGCGACAACACCCGATGCCTCAATAGCCATCAAACAACCCAATGGTCAATTCACCTTGCTACCTTCAGCTTCAAACAAATTAGCGCCTGAAATCAGAATTGCATATACAAGTGGCAAATTAAAAACTAAAGCAGAAGGTACGCTTGCAAAAATGGAAAAAGTACAACTCAATGCAACTATCATCAATGATCCGAAACAGAAAGATGTTTTCTTACAATGGATGGCAAAGGGTTTCTTAGATCTTGAAAATGGTAAGATTGATCTAGCAGATATGAAATATCCATTTGAAATACCTGCAATAAAACTAAATTTCACCCCAGAAACGTTCCAAGTGAAAGAAAGTAGCTTGAAAATAGATAATTCAGATTTTAGTTTAACTGGATCTTTAAACAACGTACTCTCCTACTTCAGAAAAGATTCACTTTTAAGAGGTGATTTTAAATTTTTAAGTGCACGAACCGATATCAATCAATTAATGAACTTAACAAACGGATTAGGCAACGAAAATGCAAACAAAGCTACAACTAGTACTAATACTACATCATCAGGTCCATACATGGTACCTAAAGGAATTGATATTCAATTACACACTGCGATTACAAAAGCGAACTTAGGCAAAGATACGATTAAGAAAATCAGTGGTGATGTTCGAGTTAAAGATGGAATTTTAGTGCTTGATGATTTAATTTTTACAACACCAGCAGCTAAAATGCAATTGACTGCAATGTATAAAACACCTAGAAAAAACCATCTTTATTTAGGAATGGATTACCACATGTTGAATATTGAAATTGACGAATTATTGAAGATGATTCCAGATATAGATTCTATCATGCCGATGTTGAGATCTTTTGATGGTAAAGGTGAATTCCATATTGCTGCTGAAACCTACTTAGACTCTACCTATGCACCTAAAAAATCGACCATTCGAGCTGCTTCCTCAATTAGCGGTCAAGACTTGGTGTTATTAGATGGTTCAACCTTTAGTGAAATTTCTAAAAAACTTCGATTTAACAAAAGAACTAAAAATAAAATTGACAGTCTTTCCGCAGAATTCACTGTCTTCAAACAAGAAATTGATGTATATCCGTTCCTTATAGTAATGGATAAATACCATGCAGTTGTAGAAGGAAGGCACAATTTTGATCTGAGTTTTGATTATCATATTTCATTGGTAGATAGTCCGCTTCCGGTCAACCTAGGAGTAGATATTAAAGGAACGATTGAAAAAATGAAATACAAACTGGTGAAATGTAAATATGCTGATATGTATCGACCAGCATCCAGAAAAACAGTTCAGAGCAAACAGTTAGAATTAAGAAAAATAATTCGCGACGCACTTGTTAAAAAAGTAAAAGAAGATTAAAAAACGTCAATTAAACACTGACTATAATAGAAGAAATTAGCAAAGTTATAGATAATGTACAACCAAATACATTACTAAAGCACCAAGTAAATAGCCGGAAAATGATTGTGTAAGAGAATGTTTTTCTAAATAAACTCTTGCAGACATGATCACACCTCCAATCAAAGCTGATCCTAATAGAACTGAAAAATAAAACTCACTTTGGTATTGAAAATACGCAATCAAAAAACCTAATAACATTCCTGCTCCCAATGCATGTAAACTAATTTTAGAAAATGTTGTAATTATTCCTGTAATTAAAATTGCCACTAAACCGCCGATTGGCATTAGATATACT
>CALPOI020000229.1 GCA_943325145.2 Candidatus Planktophila lacus
AGCTAAAATAGTACATGCATTTTCGGAATCAAATTGCGTTGTAGAGGGACCTCCTGGTGCAGGAAAATCCGATTTAATCACGAATTTATCGGCCAAATTAATGTATGGTCAGCACCATCATTTAATTCTTTCGGAAAAAAAGAGTGCTTTGGAAGTACTGCTGAGAAAATTGAAAGAGTTCCAATTGGATCATTTTGTTGGATCGTTTTTAGAAGATGATTCACCAATTGGATTCCTTAAAAAAACCATGGCTACATGGAATAAGTTAGAACAAATTAACACTGCAATTTCCCCTAAAAACTTATTGCTAAGTAAGCAGAAAAAAGCCAACTTACAGCAGTTATTAGATAAATTAAATTCACCTAATTTAATAGGTGAAACTACGTATGCTTCATTCATTGAATTGGTTGGAGATTACTCATTAGACAAGGTGCCTTTCGAGGTAAATGTTCCTTCTATTGAAACTTGGAATCAGGAAAAATATTTCGTGATGAGCATTTTTAAAAACTTGATTTCAAAAAGGATTTTTTCTGTTTTTCAACATGCTTTTTTTAAGCAATCATATCCTACGAATAAATTAGTTGATTATACGAATAAATTAAAAAAAATACATCAAGTTTATTCTATTAATACGTTGGAAGATTTATTTAGTTTCAAACGATTTTTTTCGTTGATACAATTATTTAATAATGAATATAATAAATCCTATTATGATTTGTATCATAATGAAAAATTAAAAAGAAAATTCTTAAAATTATCAAAGCAATTTTTAGCAGTAGATGCGAAATTTAATTCGTTACAATTACTTGAAAAAAATTGGGTCAATATTCCTTCTGATGAGGTGTTTTTCACGATTGTCGAAAGGTCGAATGCTACTTCATTGTTAAGTCGTTTTTCAATCAAAAGAACGTTAAAAAAATGGCTAGTTGAACCAACGATAAGTTTCGTTGATTTTAAAATGAAATGGGAAGAGTATATACTGTGTAGAACGGAGAGAAATCGTTTGATCAGCGAGTTACATTTATTAGGAATTCATTATCCAACAACAGAAATTTATGCTATTCTACCTGTACTTGAACGTTGGGAACAATCGTCTAGTTCTGATTTGAAAACGGTAGCTTCTTGGAAACCAGAAATTCGAGAACAAATGATTGAATTAGGTCCAACCGTTAATGAGTGCATTGGTTGGTTTTCCAAGAATTTAATTCTTTCGAATGATTCGAATTATTGGGAAGTTCTAGCGTTATTGTTTGAACATTTAGAAAAATTGGAAAGTGTTAGTGGACAAGTGGCTCAACTTTCACCTTCAGTTTTTTCCTTGATTCAAAAATACGCATCAGTCGATGAAATCGAGTTGGTTGTTTTAAAATCGCATTGGGTAAAATTAGGGGCTTTATTTCCGGGATTGATGGAATATAAACCTCAAAATTTAGTAAAAGAAATTGAGGCAATTATTAAAGAAGAAACAACAGAATTTTCTATATTTTCTTCGCAAATCTGGGAACAACAACGAGCAGTTTTTTTAAATTACCAACGATTGTTGGTGACTTCTAGTGCAAAACTTACAGAGGAAGACAAAAAATTAAAACAGCTTCTTAAACAAGGAAAACGAATTTTGGTCAAACAAGCGGGCAAGTCGCGGAACGTAATGTCTGTTCGAGATTTGATTGCATCGGAAGCTTGGGTTTGGATCAAATTATTACATCCTTGTTGGGTGTTAACTCCTTTACAATTGGCGAAATTCTTTCCAATGGAGACAAATCTATTCGAGGCTTTGATCATTGACGAAGCTAGTCAACTTCCTTTAACACATTCTTTTGGTGCGTTGCAACGTTCGAAACGCGCATTGATTTGTGGTGATAGTCAACAAATGGCGCCAACGGTTTATTTTTCATCTCAGAGTGAACAAATTGATGTGTTGTATCATGCCTCTTTTTATTGGAAAAAACTTTATTTAAAACATCATTACCGAAGTCAACATACGCAATTGATATCTTTTTCGAATCGGTATTTTTACAACGATGAATTAGTTACCTACCCTTCATCTAATTTGGAGTCACCACCTTTGGTACTTCATTATTTAGAACATGGACGATTTTTAAATCGAATCAATGAAATTGAAGCCAAAGCGCTTTTTAAAGCGGTCGAAAATCAATTGAATTCATCTCATTCCATTGGTATAGTCGCATTTTCGCAAGAACAAATTGATTGTATTTGGAAGTTATTTTCTGTATCAACACAAAATAGATTAAGGTCTCAGTGGGAGAACGGTTTCGGCTTTATGAAACCTCTTGAAAAGGTGCAAGGTGAGGAATGTGATGTGTTGTATATTTCGATGGGGTATGCGAAAAATGAACAAGGTAATTTTCAATTAAAAATGGGTCCTTTGAATCGAAGAAATGGACATCGCCGTTTGAATGTTTTACTTACACGTGCCAAACACCAATTGCATTTCTTTACTTCAGTTCGCTCCTCCGATTTTTTGAATACAGAAAATGAGTCGATTAATTTGCTTAAGCGCTATTTAGAATGGCTAGAGTCTTCTCCTACAATCTCAAATCTTGTCTTTCCGTTTCAATTAAATCCTTCTATTCAAGGAAATGCGATTTCGTTACGACACGTTCATACTTCCATACCTTCTGCAACTGAATTAGTGACTTTTTATCGAGTATTGAAATCAAGAGATTGGGAAATTAATTTTTGTTAGTAAAGTCTTTCAGTATTTGCTACTATTGTCGTAAATTATATGTTGAATTAATTTCAACGTTTTTTGTAAAACAAAAGGTATAAATAATGAAAGCAACCCCAAATACAGAAAATCAATCTTCAATAGATATTGATAATTATTTAGACAGTCATTATATCCATAGAAGTAATTGGCTAAGAGCAGCAGTTTTGGGAGCAAATGATGGCATACTATCGATTACAAGTATCGCCATTGGGATAGCAGCAGCAAGTACTTCGAGGGAACCAATTGTTTTAGCAACAATTGCAGGGTTAGTAGCTGGCGCGCTTTCAATGGCTGCTGGAGAGTATGTTTCAGTAAGTTCACAAACAGACACAGAAAAAGCTGATATTGCTAGAGAAGAGATTGAATTGAAAGAGATGCCTGAAGAAGAGTTGCAAATTTTAGCTGCAATTTATGAGCAAAGAGGTCTTTCTAAAGAAACTGCTCTAAAAGTTGCTGTTGAATTAACAGAAAAAGATGCGTTAGCTGCACATGTTCGTGATGAATTAGGGATCAATGAAATAAGTCAAGCAAATCCGATTCAAGCAGCGATTGCTTCTGGAGCAGCCTTCTCATTAGGTGGTATACTTCCTTTATTGGTGACCTTATTTTTTTCTTTAGAGTACATGGAATATGCTTTGTATGGTTTTTCGATTGTATTTTTAATTTTATTGGGTACAATTGCTGCAAAAACAGGAGGTTCAAGTGTGTCAAAAGCAATCATTCGAATTACAGTTTGGGGTACTCTTGCCATGGGAATTACGGCTGTTGTAGGCTACTTTTTTGGTGTAAACGTGTAATTCAAGTATTTATATTTAAATTCATTCTAAATTAATATAGAATTTATCTTCTGACAATACTATGACAAACAAAAAGTAGAAAAACACCACATTTGTAGTCAGAAAAAGAGATTCATGCTAGAGCATTTCCACATACTTGCATTCACCCATAAAAATATGGAAGTTTCAGAAGTTGGAAAACTTCATATTGAGACAGATAAGCAAAAAGAATTGTTGACCGCTTTCAAGAATGAGATGAAGTTAGACGAGCTCATGTTTTTATCAACATGTAATCGTGTTGAGTTCTTGTTTACAACGAAAGAAGATGTAGATGCTAATTTTCTTTTTCATTTTTTTAAAAAATTATACCTCCATTACGAGCCCACACAAATTGATTTCTTTGTAGAAACTGCTGAATTGCATTCTGGAATGCAATCTATTGCGCATATCTTACAAGTTGCTTCATCGATTGATTCTATGATTGTTGGGGAACGTGAAATCATTACCCAAGTAAGAAATGCTTTTGAAGCTTCAAAAAGCATGGGTTTAACGGGTGATTTCATTCGTTTGGTGATGCGTCATACGGTTGAGACGGCGAAAAAAGTGTATACTGAAACAAGTATTGCTAACAA
>CALPOI020000230.1 GCA_943325145.2 Candidatus Planktophila lacus
AAAATTTTCTCAACTTGCGCCTCGTCCAAAAATTGCAAAGTATGGGTCATTTAACCTTAGAACAAAGATACACAATTCAGGTATTATTAAAAGAGGGCTTAAATCAAAGTTTGATTGCCAAGAGATTAAGTAGAGATAAGTCAGTTATCCAAAGAGAAATCAAACGAAATTGTGATTTAAGAAGTGGAGAATATAAGGCAGATTTAGCCGATAAAAAGTCTTCTAATAGACATAAGACTAAGAACAAAAAAATTCGTTTTACTTCTGATATTAAGTGTTTTACTGAAAGTTTGATTCGTGAAGATTATAGTCCAGAACAGATTGTTGGAGTAGCAAAACTACAAGGGAAAGAGTGTGTTTCAATTGAGCGGATATACCAACATATATGGAAAGATAAGAAGCAAGGAGGAGTGCTATATACGCATCTTAGAACACAAGGAAAACGCTATCGAAAAAGAGGAGCAAGTAAGGATAAACGAGGGCAAATTCCAGGGAGAATAGATATTGAACATCGTCCGAAAATAGTGGATGAGAAAGCTAGATTTGGAGATTTTGAAATAGATTTAGTAATAGGTAAAGACCATAAAAAAGCAATTTTAACAGCTAATGATAGAGCAACAGGTAAGACAAAAATAGCGCTATTAAATTCAAAATCATCCGAAGAAGTTAAAGAAAGAACTGTTGAAATTTTAGGAGAATGGAAAAAATTTCTTCACACAATCACCTCAGATAATGGAAAAGAATTTGCACTTCACGAAGAAATATCAAAAGAACTAAACGTAGACTTTTACTTTGCAAAACCATATCATAGTTGGGAAAGAGGTGCAAATGAAAATTACAATGGACTTCTAAGGCAATATTTCCCAAAGGGTTATAATTTTGATCTCATCACTCAAAGTGACATTTTAAGGGTTGAAGAAAAATTAAACAATAGACCAAGAAATAGATTTGGTTATCTGTCCCCAAATCAAGTATTTTTACAAACAATTAATAACAACGGACAAGTTGCATTTATTACTTGAATCCGCCATCTAATTATTTGCAACTTCAAGCGAAAAAGGAAAAATCAAACGATTTTGTGCTTTTTTTGAATGTAGTTGAAACAAATCAAACTTCTTTTTTTAATGAAAATGAACTGATTGCATTATGGGGTTGTAATGTGATTTCTTAGTTTAATTATTGCTTAAATATTTGATTTTAAGCTATTTTATTGAATATACTTGTAAATAGGTCAATTGAATTAAAATAAATTAAACCTTCATCCGTTCTAAGCTAAAAGTAAATCCAATAGTTGATCGAAAGGATTTATAGAATGATTTGGAGTTGTCTTTTTGTTTAATTTAATTCAATGTGTCATGTATAAGTTAGTTTTTTTAATGTTGCTTTTTGGGATGAATCTTTTCCTTTTTGCTCAGAAAAATAAGTTAGAATTAAAATCTAATTTCTTTCTTTCTGATCCTGTATCTGGTAAACAAATAGGTCAAAATTTTGATGTGGTAAATACCAGTTCGAGTTTCGATAATTATATTGTTTGCGTCGGTTGTAAAAAGGTGAATGATTATCAGTATGAGGGAGGTAAATGGGGAGTCGTTGATAAATATGGTGCAGAAGTATTGCCATTGAAGTATTCCAAAATAGAGTATTCGGGTAGCTTCATTCAGTTAGAATTGAATGGTAATTATGGTTTAGCAAATAAAAGAGGCGATATTATGATTCAACCTCAATTCAAATTTTTGTACACCTACAACCTCCCAGCATATTGGTATGGTTCAAATTCCTCTAATTTATATGGATTATGTTCATCAAAAAATGATACCATCATTCCATTTGAGTACAAATCATTAACCGTTAGTAACGACTATGTGATAGTTGAGAAAGAAAATGGTAAGGGGTTAATGAATCTCAATGGAGAAACAATTTTCCCTGCAATTTACGATGAGTTAGATATTTTAACGTACGAAAATAAAACGCGAGTGAAAGTTAAAAGTGGAGCAAATTTTCAGATATTAGATTTGAAAGGGAATGTTTTAATCAACAATCAAAAGGGGATGGAGGCTCTCTACGATCCTGATAATTATTCTATTCTCCGCGGTTTTTGGATAAAGAAGGAAGGTAAAGTTGGGCTAATATCTCCTTTAGGAGAGGAGATTCTGCCTCCAGTTTATGATGATTTAATTAGTTTGAAAATAGATAATTCACTTTGTTTTATTGCTAAAAAAGATAAAAAATACGGTGTTCTTAATCAAAATGGAAAAACAATTTTTCCTTTTAAATATGACTTCATTGATCAATATAAATTTGGAAATTGTTTAGTTGTTTCGAATGATGGTGTTTATAAAGAGGATGATTTTCTGGGAGAGTTAGTGTTCACGCCAAAAAAATATAGCTTAATTGATATTAAGTCTGAAAAAAATGTGAAAATTGAGTTCAATAGGTATAAAATTCATTATAACTTCATTACAAACTCTAGTTTTTTAATTTACAGATTATCAGGATTGTGTGGTGTTATTGATGAAAAATTAGCTGCTTTTTTACCGTGTCAATATACTTCCATAGAACCAACGGGAAATAATAGTTTCATTGTTACTAATGGAGCATCTGTAGAATTCGATGATTTTGGTAATGTTACAATTGAAGGAGGTTCATGGAGTTTGTTGAATTCTGAATTAGTTGACATTACAAGATCTGGATATGAACAAATAGATGAATTATCGGGGTATTCTTGTAATGTAGGATACAAGGTGAAAAAATCAGGTTTGTACGGTATCATTGGCTTTAGAGGAGAGGAAATTACTCCTTGCGAATATTCGAATATTAATTGTTCTGACGAAGGCTTTCTAGTGTCTAAATTCGACCAGGATTCAGAAAAAGACAAATATGGTTTGTTGGATGTTGCATCAGGGAAAGAGGTTATACCTTGTATGTATGATTTATTGGAGAAAGCATCTTACGCAAGTAGTAATTTTATTGCTAAAAAAGATAAAAAAATTGGAATTTTAGATAAAAATGGAAGTCTGCTTATTGATTTTAAGCATGATTATCTTGGAACCACATTCAATGATGATTTCTTTTTAATCAATCAATATGGAGAAATTACAGGGAATTACGCTTCAGGTGGAAAGTTTGGTTTGATAAATAATGTAGGAAAGGAAATCATTCCGTGTGAGTATAAAGCCATTGAATCTGGTAACTCAAATACTTTTTTTGTATGTAAAGGTTTCGATGATAAATCTAAATTATTTGATGTGAAGACATTGAGTTTTATTGATGCTGCAGGTATTGAAGAATTCAGTAGTGATCAAAATGGTTATGTGGGTGTCGGTAAAAATATCAAGAGAGATAATAATGGTTTTGTTGTGAGTGGAACTTACGGTTTGTTATCCAAAGACTATAAATTTTTAGTTCCAATTGGCTATAATTATGTTGTGACAAATAAAGAGTTTATTATTGCTATAGATAGTTCCAATTCAACATCTGATTTGTTTAATAAAGATGGAAAAAAAATATTGGACAAATATTCTTTTATTAAGATGTTCAATGATTCTTTACTAATTGTCTCTAAAGAGGGTAAATTATTTAATTTATTCAATATTAAGCAACAAAAGAATGTCTTTAAAAAAGATTACTTGAGCTTAAATATTAATAATCAAATAATTATTGCTTTAAATGAAAATAATTTAAAAGGAGTGATTTCAGCAAGTGAGGAAGTGATTGTCCCATTTGAATATTGTGAAATTCAATGTTCGGAGGATTATTTCAATGTTCAATACATTGTGTCATCGTGTGCGGATATTAATAAAGGTATATCTGCAAATTTTGGAGTGATTTCTGCAGCTGGTAAAACGATAATTCCTATGATTTATGAGGCGGTTTTATATGACAACTCAATAAATGGATATCAATGTTTTTTGAAGAATAAAAAAATAAATTTTGATTCAAATGGAGAAGAAATTAAAAAATAGAAGTCCTTATTTTGTTAAAATAGGGCTCTGCATATTGACGGGTTTTCATTTTTCTATGAGCAAAGCGCAAGATTTAGAAGTTGATTTAACAAGTCATCAAGTAAAAAATTCTACATCCAACCAAGGAAGTACTTCTTCAAATAGAAAAGGTATTCCTAGCTTTAAGAC
>CALPOI020000231.1 GCA_943325145.2 Candidatus Planktophila lacus
ACATTGACAATAATGAAACAATTGATTATAAAGGGAAAATAAATTATCTAGGAACTCTGAATGAATTTCTTGAAAAGCCTAATTTATTTAACATTGATGAAATATATTTTACTCAAGATGAATACGATAAAAACACTATCAAAAAACTTATAGAATTTTGTGAGCATAAATTTATACGATTTAAAATTTTACCAACATTCAAACAATACACTTTAAATCGTAAATTGAATATTGATTTTTATAACGACATACCCGTACTGGTTCTTAGAAAAGAACCTCTAGAAAATGTATTTAACCAAACGATCAAAAGATTATTTGATTTGTTTTTCTCAATTTCAATTATTTTACTTATTTATCCATGGCTATTTCCAATTGTCTTTTTGATTATCAAATTAACGTCAAAAGGGCCTGTTTTCTTTATCCAAGATAGGTCTGGACAAGACAATAAAGTTTTTAAATGCTATAAATTCAGAACTATGCGTATAAACAAAGAAGCAAATAGTACTGGAACTTTAATTAATGATCCTAGAATTACTCCTATTGGAAAATTATTAAGAAAAACCCGAATAGATGAATTGCCACAATTTATCAATGTTTTTTTAGGTCAGATGTCAGTAGTGGGTCCAAGGCCACACATGATTAAACATACTGAAGAATATTCTCGATTAGTCAATGAATTTTTAGTTCGACAATTTGTTAAACCAGGAATTACTGGCTGGGCTCAAACCACAGGATACATAGATGAAACTAGAAAACTTCAGGAAATGAAAGACAAAGTAATCAAAGACATTTGGTACATAGAAAATTGGTCATTTTTATTAGATATTAAAATTATTCTTTTAACAATTTACAATATAATTCGAAAAGATAAAAACGCTTATTAAAATCTTTAAAACATGGAAATAGAAAAAATTGCATCACAAGTAAGAAGAGATATAGTACGTATGGTTGCTGAGGTAAATTCGGGACATCCAGGAGGGTCATTAGGTTGTGCTGATTTCTTAACAGTTCTGTATTTTGAAACAATGAACCATAACAAAAATTTTGATATGGATGGTAAAGGCGAAGATGTATTTTATTTGTCTAACGGTCATATATCTCCAGTTTGGTATAGCGTTTTAGCACGGTCAGGTTATTTTCCAATAAGTGAATTAGGTACTTTTCGAAAACTAGGCTCAAAACTTCAAGGTCACCCAAGCACAGACAAAAAACTTCCAGGAATTAGAATGGCTTCTGGATCTTTAGGACAAGGTTTATCGTGTGCAATTGGTACAGCTGTTACTAAAAAATTGAATACAGATAATTCGATTGTTTTTACACTACATGGAGACGGAGAACTACAAGAAGGACAAATTTGGGAAGCTGCAATGTACGCCTCTGCTAAAAAAATCGACAATCTTATCGCAACAATCGATTACAATGGAAGACAAATCGATGGAGATGTCGAAGACGTTTTATCATTAGGAAATCTTAAAGCAAAATGGGAAGCATTTGGATGGAAAACATTTGAAATGGACGGTCATAATGTACCTGAAATTATTTCTACTTTAAAGCAAGCCAAATCAGAAACAGGAAAAGGTTTTCCAATCGTAATAATAATGAAAACTGAAATGGGTAAAGGTGTAGATTTTATGGAAGGAAGTCATAAATGGCATGGAGTTGCACCAAATCCAGAACAGCTAAAATCTGCATTGAACCAACTTGAAGAAACTTTAGGTGATTATTAATTGAAGTTTTTATTTCCCATATTACTTCTAATAAATTGTTTTTCGATCGCACAAGATCAAAAGACCAGAATCTTATTTATTTTAGATGCATCCAATAGTATGAATGCTAGTTGGGGAAGTCAAACAAGAATAGAAGCTGCTAAAGAACTCTTAGAACAAGCAGTAGATAGTTTAGTAGGTACCGAAAATCTGGAAATAGCTTTACGTGTTTACGGACATCAATCACCAATTACTGCAACTTTCCAAGATTGTAACGACACAAAACTTGAGGTTCCTTTTGGGAGTAATAACTTTACACAAATCAAAGGTTTTATAAGAACAATCAAAGCGAAAGGAACTACTCCAATTGCTAGGTCACTTGAAGCTGCTGCAGGTGATTTCCCTGATGCAAACTCAAGAAACTGTATCATATTAATTACAGATGGTTTAGAAGCATGTGACAACGATCCTTGTGTAATTGCAAAAAAATTAAAAGATAAAAACATTAACATTACTCCGTTTGTGATTGGTATCGGAATGGACCTTTCCTATTTGGAGAAATTTAAATGTATAGGAAGTTATTCAGAAGCTGAATCAAAAGATGCGTTTAAAAATGCACTCAAAAATGTAGTATCAAAAGCATTAGTTAATACTACTGTTCAAATTAATTTAAATGATATTAATTCAAAACCAACGGAAACGGATGTTACACTTTTCTTAAATAAAAGCGGAACAAATGAACTAAAATACGCTTTTGAACATACGTTAAATAGGTATGGAAATCCTGATACACTAATTCTTGAACCAAACACTGAATATGATTTGGTTGTGAATACACTCCCTAAGATAGAGAAGAAAAACATTAAACTTAAAAAACATATACATAATACAATCATTGTTGATGCACCTCAAGGTTTTATAAAAACTCGCATAGTTAACGGTACGAGATCAGTAGAAATACAAACTAGAATTACTTTACCAAATAATGATCAAACAATTAACGTACAATCACTAAATACAATAGATAAATACCTAATTGGAAACTATAGATTAGAAATATTGACTTTACCAAGGATTTACAAAAGTATAGAGGTTAAACAGAGTAGTATTACTAATGTTGACATAGAAGCACCAGGCACTTTCACATGTAAAAGTTCAAATCCTACTGTTGGACAAGTGTTTTATGAAACAACAGAAGGACAATGGGAATGGGTCTGCTCCATTAATGCGTCTAAATCTCAAGAAGAATGGTCTTTACAGCCCGGAAAGTATAAAATATATTATCGACAAAAAAATATAAAATCTACTTCTTATTCTTTTGAAAAAGAGTTTAGAATAATTTCAGAAAAACAAACAAGTATAAACTTATAGAAACAATGACAGAATTCGAAATTTACGGAAACAAAGACACACGTTCAGGATTTGGCGCAGGACTTCATGAACTTGGAAAAAACAATACAGATGTTGTCGCACTATGCGCTGACCTAACTGGTTCATTAAAAATGGATGCATTTGCGGCAGAATTTCCAGAAAGATTTTTTCAAGTAGGAATCGCAGAAGCAAATATGATCGGAATGGCTGCAGGTATGACAATAGGTGGCAAAATTCCGTTTACTGGAACGTTTGCTAATTTTTCAACAGGACGTGTCTACGATCAAATAAGACAATCAGTTGCATACTCACAAAAAAACGTGAAAATTTGTGCATCTCATGCTGGCTTAACACTAGGAGAAGATGGAGCTACTCATCAAATTCTTGAGGATATAGGAATGATGAAAATGCTTCCAAACATGACAGTTATAGTGCCTGCTGACTACAATCAAACAAAGCAAGCAACAATTGCAATCGCAGCACATGAAGGACCTGTATATTTAAGATTCGGAAGACCTGTAATGCCCATCTTTGTTAAAGAAGATGCTGAATTCAAAATTGGAGAAGCGGACCTACTTACTGAAGGTACTGATGTTACAATTGTAGCTTGTGGTCACTTAGTATGGAAGTCAATTGAAGCGGTAAAAATTCTTGAAGAA
Source organism: Candidatus Planktophila lacus (assembly GCA_943325145.2). Taxonomy (GTDB): domain Bacteria; phylum Bacteroidota; class Bacteroidia; order Flavobacteriales_D; family Crocinitomicaceae; genus CANHVK01. The sequence goes on from CALPOI020000231.1 coordinate 3,737, forward strand.
AAAGGTATTTCTGTTGAATTAATTAACATGCATACAATTAAACCATTAGACAAAAAAGCTCTTTTGAAATCACTCTCTAAAACAAAATGTGTTGTTACTGCTGAAGAACATATGATTGCAGGTGGACTTGGAGAATCGGTTGCTCAAGTAATTACTCAAGAACTTTTAGTTCCACAAGAATTTGTAGCAGTAAATGATACTTTTGGAGAAAGTGGGACTCCAATGGAATTAATGAAAAAATACGGAATCGACACAGAACATATCGTTGCTGCAGTTGAAAAAGTAATTAAAAGAAAATAATAAGAACTTCAATATATAATGTCACAAATTGAATCATTTTTATCAGTTCAAG
>CALPOI020000232.1 GCA_943325145.2 Candidatus Planktophila lacus
TATTCACAACCTTTAGTTGCACCAGGAATTACAGTAAATCCAGAATACAATCCTTTTCATACTACCTCAGGATTTACATCCTTTCCAAATAAATCTGTTGGAAACGGAAATAGTTCTGCCATTAAAAAAGCAGGTTTTGGCAATGAAAATTTTCAATCAGAAGATTGGAAAAACTTTTACAATACGGATAACATACCTGAAGAAACAACTGCAGAAAACGAAGAATTATCCTTTGATTCAGACCTTTCACAACAGAAACAATACCTATATAAAGGTAATTACATTATAGGTACTACTATGAGTGGATTATTGATCATTCATGTAAAAAGAGCACAAGAACGGATAATGTACGAACAAATCATGAGTACGTTTATTTACAATGCAATTCCCTCTCAACAGTTGTTATTCCCTTTAGAATATCCCTGTTCCCAAACGACATTAGAATTGTGGGAGTCACACAAAACCACTTTGGAAAGAATGGGTTTTACATGGGAAACCAAAAATAACCAACTAGAAGTAAGTGGAATTCCAGTAACACTCGATGAGCAATCTGCTCAAAATGCAATCGAGCTTATTTCCTCAAAAATGATTGAAGAAACAATTGACAAAGGAGAAATAGCACATGAAATCGCATTAGGTATTTCAAAAGCAAAATCCAATAACCCATTTCAATTTTCACAAGAAACGGCTACTTATCTTACAGAAACACTCTTTAGTTTAACAGAGCATCAATTTTCACCGAGTGGTAAAAGAATTCTACAAAATTTAACTTTAAACGACATCTCCAACTTATTTTAATTATGTTTAATTTTTCATCTATTCCAACTGTCACAAAAAACCTTCTTATTTTAAATATTCTATTTTACCTTGCAACACTTGTTCTCGGAGGAAAAGGTATTGACTTAATAAGTCTGTTGGGAGCACATTATGTAAACTCTCCATTATTTCAACCTTTTCAAATTGTCACTTATTTTTTTATGCATTCAAAGGATTTTTTTCACATCCTTTTTAATATGTTAATGCTAGTAATGTTTGGTGCACATTTGGAACGAATATGGGGTCCAAAACGATTTTTTATATTTTATGTTTCAGCTGCCATAGGTGCTTTTGCATTGTACAATATAATTGGCGTTTATCAAATCATGGAATTAAAATCTCTTTTAACCAACAAAGGTTATGACATAACTTTGCTAAATACCGACATAATTCAGAAAGATTTTAGTAATATCTTACTAAAAAATAGTAATGACGAAGCAATCATCACCTCCTATATACTAAAATGCAACACACCAATGGTAGGAGCTTCAGGCGCTGTTTTTGGTATTATGGCTGCATTTGCATATCTGTTTCCAAATACTGAATTAATGTTATTGTTTCCTCCAATTCCAATCAAGGCAAAATATTTAATATCCGTTTATTTTCTGTTTGAATTATATTCAAGTTTTACTTCACACCAAGGAGATAATGTGGCACATCTTGCACACGTAGGGGGTGCAATAGTTGGGTTTATTTTGGTAATTATTTGGAATAAAAACAAATCTACATTTTATTAATGTTATGAACTCTTCATTACTAAACGAATTAAAATCACAGTATTCTCGAGGAGGAATGACCATTCGGTTAATTATAATTAATGCAATTGTATTTGTTACGGTGAGCATAATCACTGTCATTGGAAGACTCATTGGATTAGATTTTAGCTCTTTTCTCCATACTATCTTGGCTTTACAAACTGATACTTTTCAATTTTTAACTCATCCATGGGGAATCTTCACGAGTATTTTTACCCACTTTGGACTCTTCCATTTTATTTTTAATATGTTGTTCCTTTATTTTGCGGGACAACTTTTAGAGAATTTTCTAAGTCATCAAAGAATACTTTCAATTTACCTTATCGGAGGGCTTTTAGGAGGGCTTTTTGAAGTAATTGCTCATACTTTATTCATTTCTTTTTCTGATCAAAACTCAATGATAGTAGGGGCTTCCGGATCAATAATGGCCTTATTTGTTGCTTGTGCAACGTACGCACCACATCAAAAAGTAAACTTATTTGGGATTTTACCTGTTAAAATTGGAGTTTTAGCACTCATTTACTTTTTGTATGACTTATTAAGCTTAGGGTTAGCAGACGGAACCGCACATTTTGCTCATATTGGAGGTGCTGTAGCTGGATACCTAGCCATTAAAAAAGACTGGTTTAAAAAGATCATCGAATCCGTTGAAAATTGGACTCATCAAATTAATAACCAATTATTTAAAAAAAGAAATTACGGCTCTAACAATCATTTTAAAGTAAAAAAAGGAGGAAGACCACTAAGTGATGAAGAATTTAACATTCAGAAAAAAAACAATCAAGACAAAATAGATGCTATCTTAGACAAAATTTCAAAATCAGGCTACGAATCATTAACAAAATCAGAGAAAGAATTTCTTTTTAATCAAAGTAAAAATGGTTAAGTACCTTCTCAAATTGGCAAAATTCTCTACCTACATTCGCATAGCTACATTTATTGCGTTAGGATGTTTATTGCTTTCTTACCTCTGCCCTTTTATTCACCCTGCTAATTTTTGGATTTTACCATTTTTTGGTTTAGCCTACCCGGTCATTATTTTATTTGTTTTACTTTTTTTGATTTATTGGGTTATCCTTAAATCAAGAATGGTCATTGTAATATTAATTACAATTGCAATCGGTGGAAAACTTCATTTTAGAACACTTTCATTACCAATAGGATTATCAAACAAAGAAGATTCGATTCCTTCACTAAAAATCACCAGTTACAATGTACGACTCTTTGATTTATACGAATGGGGTGAAGATGGAAAATATGTGAATCGAAATGCCATTTTTAATTACTTGCAAAACCAAGAATCTGATGTGTTTTGTTTTCAAGAATTTTACCATCAAGATAAACCAACAAAATTCCCTACCAGAGATACGCTAAAATTATTATTGAATACACCATTCTGTCATGAACGTTACAGTCACAAATTAAATGGAAGACAAAATTTTGGAATTGCAATGCTTTCTAAATATCCAATTATTACAAAAGGAGACATCATGTTTGAAGACCCTGAAAATGTTGATAATAACTATTGTATTTTCTCAGACATCGTAAAAGATAAGGACACCTTCAGAATCTATAATGTACACTTGCAATCCATAAAATTTAAAAAAGACGATTACACAGTGTTTAGCAAACACCAACAACTTCCACAAAAGAAAAAAAGTACCATTCAATTATTGTTAGAAAAATTAAAAATCGCTTACCCTAAACGTTCAGAACAAGCCAAAAAAGTAGTTGAACACATGAATAACTCTCCTTATCCGGTGATTATTTGTGGTGATTTTAACGATACTCCATTGTCTTATACGTACAATAAATTTGCTAGTACTTATACAGATGCATTTAGAAACTCCTCTAGCGGTTTAGGAATCACATACGCAGGAAAAGTCCCTGCAGGAAGAATTGATTATATTTTTCATTCAAAAGATTTAAATTCATCTAACTTTACAATACAAAAAGAAGTCTACTCCGACCACCGTGCTATAAATTGTGAGGTTTGGAAAAAAACTGAATAAATACCCTTAAACTATGTTATTAGAAATCAATCCAGAAAATATAGACGAAAGATATATTGCGAGAGCTGTAGAAATATTAAAAAAAGGAGGAATCATCATTTTCCCAACTGACACAGTATATGCTATGGGCTGTGATCTTTACAATAAAAAAGCACTTGAAGAACTTGCGCGTATAAAAGGAGTTAAACTTAGTAAAGCAAATTTCTCCATCATTTGTACAGGGATGAGTGATCTTTCAAAATATGTAAAGCAAATTGACCGTCCAATATTCAAAGTTCTAAACTCGAACTTACCGGGTCCGTTTACATTTATTTTACAAGCAACAAATGAGATTCCAAGGCTTTTTGATACAAATAGAAAAGAAATTGGAATTAGAATACCAGACAATAAAATCATACTAAAACTTACCGAGGCATTAGGTAATCCAATTGCAACAACCTCGCTTAAAGAAGATGAGAATGCAGTAGTAGAATATTTTAATGATCCTGTTGAAATCTACGA
>CALPOI020000233.1 GCA_943325145.2 Candidatus Planktophila lacus
AAATGTAATCCCCTCCCAGTAAACCGGAAAAAGAAGGTAATGGATTCGATTCACCTAAACAATATTCATTTTTGTTATATGAAAAACTAATACTATCTAATTCATTCGTTGTTAACGTAAATAATTTACTCTCCCCAATGCATTCTCCACTCACTGGTGTCACTTGTATCACACTACTTCCTGGATTTAAAGCTTTAAAAGATGGAATAGAACCACTTCCGTTGATAGGTAATCCAATAGTAATATCATTGTTCACCCAATTAAAATCAGTTTCTGAAGAACCTGAAAAAAAGATTGTATTGAAATTACTTCCCTTACAAATCGTTTGATCATTAATCGAAGCAACATAAGGTTGTTCCTTGATCGTTATTGAATGTTGCATTTCACTTTTACAATTTCCTGAAGAAACATAAGTTACTGTGTAAACACCTGGTGTAGAATTTTGAATAATTATTTTTCCATTTGAAGGATTAATATCTAATCCTTGAGGAGCACTTGAAAATACACCAGATGAATTTCCAGTTTGTGATGGAACTACCGGTGCTTCATTTGCACAAAACTGAGCAGAACTATATGCAAAATTTACAGAGTCTTTTGAATTTACTGTAATAACAAAAGATTTTGGTGTTCCTTTACATTTATCAATGTAAGGTGTCATCGTAACAGTAGCAAATATAGACACACTTCCAGCTGATGTCCCTGAAGTCTGAAATGAAGGTAAGAAATCAGATCCTGATGCAGAAAGTCCAATTACACTGTTCGAATTCACCCAATCTATTCGTGATACATTTTTACCTCCAAGCTGAATTAAAGATGATACTTCCCCCTCACAAAGTGTGCGGTCCAATACATTATCTACTTCTGGAACTGGCAATATTGTAACACTAACTTCTGAGGAATCTTTACACAATCCAGATGTTGTGTAACGAATTACATACGACCCTTGAACAGAATTATCTAAATTGATTTTACCATTTGAATTATCTATAAAAACACTCGTACTTAAAGATTTGAAAACACCCCCACGCACGCCTTTGATAATTGGAGTGGGATAATTGTCAGTTTTGCAGAATATACCCTCACTTGTATATTCAAAAGAAGGATTTTCATAACTTTCAACATTCACCCTTACTATCTCGCTATTTCCAATACATTCCTCTAACATTGGAGTAATTGAAAACATGGCATAACCATTATTAACACCTTGTTCTAAATCAGCAATTTGATTAATTATTGTTCCATTTCCAACTCCTAATGAATCATGTAACCCAATTACACCAGACTGAACCACTTTCCAATCATAAATAACATCGTTCAATGGATTTGACAGTAAAATATTTACCGAACTTCCTGTACATATACGTTTTTCAGTAAATCCCAAATCCAAAACAGGAGTATGTTTAATAGTTACAACTGTAGAGGAACTACAACCATTGATATCTGTAAAATAAATGGATGCCATCCCTGCTCCTACCGCAACCACTTCACCCGTTACAGGATCTAAATCTGCAACATTAGCATCAGATGATATCCACGCTGAAGACATAGCGGGAATATTCGTACTGGTAAATTTCGCAGAAACTTTTTCACATAATATAGTTGTTCCCTCAATCGTTGGAACTGAATTCACTTGAATTTTAATTGTATCCTTACAACCGTTTTTATCTGTATAAACAATTTCACTTTCGCCAATCTGATTTCCTAGAAAAAAGCCTCCCCCATTTGTTAACGTAACATTATCTAAAATTTCCCAATTGGTTCCAAACTCAGAAGGATTAGAGCCAATCAACTCAATTACAGAACCCTTACACACTTTACGAGGTCCATCAACGGAAGGCTTAACACACCCTTCCTGTGAAAAACCAATTGAATATAAAAAGAATACTAAATAAAATATGCCAAAAGCTTTCATGTGGTAAATCAATATTTTTGTGAAAAAACTACAAAATACAAAAAGTAATTCAAAGTTAGATTACTCGAGTACGATCTTCTTTGATGCATTCAAGTTACCGTTGCCATCACGAATATTTAACAGATAAATTCCTTTGACGAAATTTTTAAGATCTATTTCATTTCGTTGCGAACGTACATCTTCATTGTACAACTCTTTTCCTTGTAAATCCGTTATTTGAATCGAATATTTTTCCATTATCAAATAATTTCCATTATCTACAAACAAAACACCATTGGACGGATTTGGAAAAACACGAATTAGATTTTCAGAGATTTCTGAATTTCCTGTTGTAATTGACAACTTAATTTTTAATGTATCTGCAACTGAAATCGTGTCATATACATTTACATATGTTCGTAAGGTATCGTACACAATCTTTTTAATTTCTAATGTGTCGTATACGGTGATATATTTTTTAATTTCAACCGTATCATAGACGAACTTTTTAACTTCAACAGTGTCAAAATAAATTGAACCAATCGTATCACACACCAACGTTGTTTTTGTGGTAGCAGATTTACAACCTTCTAAAGAAGACTTATTGTACGTTATTTTATGAAACCCAAAACCTGCTGAAGAAGGATAAAAAAAGTCGCCCGTAACACCTTTCCCAGTAAATTTACCTGTTTTTGTAACTGGTACTAATTGAAATAACTTTGTTTGAATCGGTAAAACAGCTGGTAAAATAAAATCACTATTTGGAGAAGGATTAACAGTAATCAAAATTTGATTATTCACAGCACATTGTCCAGCATCAGGAGTAAATGTATAGGTAGTAGTTTGCTGATTATTTAATGCAGGAGCCCACTTTCCTTTTATCCCATTTTTTGACACCAAAGGAAGAGCATTGAGTTTGGATCCAGAACATACAACTGTCGGAGAAATATCAAATTGAACATCAATAGAACTTACAACCTGAACAACGATAGGAATACGTTCAATACTTTCACAACCACCCGAAATGGTTGGTTTATAACTCGTCCAATAAGTTTTATTCGTTTGTATCGGATCATTCTGTTTGAATGGTTGTGATGCCTTACTCGATTCATACCAAAAAATTGATCCAGCTGCATATGGAGTAATGGTAAGCGAATTAAAAACAAGACTTTTTGATTCACAAATTTGTTGTGAACGAATTAAAGAAGTTGGTGCAACACCAGTATCTACCAACACACTTACTTTCGATCGTGATACACTCTCACAACCACGATTATTGGTAGTCGAAAAATAATAATTCGCTGTTTTTAGTAATTGCGTAGGGGCTAAGGTCATAGTATCGTACTGATTTGAATACCAATTCACATTCGAATAATTCACAGGTATGTCAAATAAAGTAGCACCTTCAACGCCACATTTTTTAATTGAAATAAAACCATCTAAAATATCTCCTTCATCCAAAGAAATACTGAAACTTAGTTTACTACTCAAACAAGTCCCATCAAAAAATTGAACACCATAATTTTGCTGTTGCTGAATTACAGAATTCGCACTTATTGAATTACCACTTTTATCATAAAAAAGAAGCTTACTTCCAAGTGGGAATTCATTCGGATAATCAAAAATTAAATCTTTTAACTGTTTCTTGTTAATCGCACAAAAAACATTGTCTTCCATTTTAATATCAGGTGTTTTGATACTTGTGGCAATAATTTTTACCTCTAATCTTTGTTCACTTTCACATAAAATATTGCCATCAACAAGCATAGATTGAGAGACATAATATTTTCCTGGTTTCACTAAATCAGTTGGTTTTAATGGATCAGTAGATGATTCGCTTGAATACCATTTAATATTTTTACCGATAATTTCTATTTGTGATAACTTTAAAGTATCCAGATCGCAAATCACAATCTCATCGTCTAGTATTTGAGGAGCAGGTATTGTACAACCACGCTTTTGAGCATTCACTATTGAAACTGTGAACAAAATCAGACAAGTAAAAATGTATGTATAAAACTTTTTCACGTTATGTTAAGTTAAAATTTCATTTAGGCTCTAGTTTACCAAACCAATAATTAATTACCATAAAAATAGTGCAAATTATTGTATATAAAAGACGTTAAACTTAACTCTTAGTTGTTTCGATTTGAAAAAAAATGAAAAAATATTTTTTTTCGCTTGTTAATTC
>CALPOI020000234.1 GCA_943325145.2 Candidatus Planktophila lacus
CAAAATTACTCTTAATCTTTTTAACCTCTTTAAATCTTAAAAAATTAAACCTCCTTTTCTTTAAATTCTGACCAGCAAAATGCGCACCCCCTAGTTTATCAATCAACACAGACCAATCATTGTCATTCGGTACATTCCATCCAACTGGACATACATTTCTTGCATCGTGAACAACATTCCAATTATAAAAATACCCCTCTTTTTTTTCTAAACTCTGATGATAAATAAAATAACTCGGGCCTAAAACTGAACCCCAATCTTTTGAAACTTGAATCAGAGTAATTGGATCTCCATTATTGAATCTACTGACTACCAAATTCCTTTCCAACCATTCTTGCTTACCAATAATCACTGAACGATATTTATTACCATCAATATCAACCGCCCCTTTACCATACACTTGTCCTTTAATTATATACCCATGAAGTATAAACAACAAAAGTAAATATAGACACAAGTTATTCATAGATTTAAGGTGTTGAAAGCGATACAGGTATTACTTTTCCATTCATCCAACGCCAAGCATTGCGGGTAAAATCTGAGATGTATTCCGCCATTTCAGCTGGCTGAACCGGAGCTTCGTAACCAGGAAATGCAGCCTGTAACATTTCAGTTTGCACTGCCCCCAAACATAAACAATTAAATTTTAGCTGAGTATGTTTGTATTCTTCTGCTAACATTTCAGTTAAATTCACAAGTGCCGCTTTAGAGGATGAATAAGCTGCCAACCCAGCAAACTTCATAGTACCTTGAAATCCACCCATAGAACTGATATTCACAATATGACCTTGATTGTTCATCAAAGGTAAAATTGCTTGAATCGTAGTAAATACACTCAATACATTTACTTTGTAAGACTCAAGAATATCTGAAGGTGTCAATTCCATAAATGGTTTATTCACTAATAAGCCTGCATTGTTAATCAGAAAATCTACTTTTTCATTTTTTAATACATCTAAAATTTGAAGTTGTAAATTTTCACTAGTTAAATCAATATCAAGACAGTGAACGAACGGATTTAAACTCCACTTTTCGCGTTGCAATTGCATGTTTCGAGCAAAACCAAAAACACGAAAACCGTCGATTGACGCAAAGGACTCCATCAACTCAGCACCAATCCCTTTACTCGCGCCAACTATAACAACTGTCTTAAGCATCGTATGAAAGAACTAATTCCTCACTTGCAGGATGACACTGACATGTTAATACAAATCCCTCTTCAACTTCTTCGTCAGTTAGAGAAAAATTCATTGTCATCGTTGCCTTCCCTTCAATAACTTTTGCTTTACAAGCACAACAAACTCCTCCCTTACAAGAATATGGAGGGTCATAACCTTCTTTATTCAAGGCATCTAAAACAGACAGCCCCTTAGAGTTTAAAGTCAATTGTATATCTTCATCGTCTAGAATCACCCTTACTTTACTATCTCCTTCATATTCAGCGCTTTTCTCAGAAATAGAATTCTGAAGTAAAACTGGAGTTGTAAATAATTCAAAATGAATTTTAGATTTAGCAACACCAAACATTGTTAATAAATCCGTTACATCTTTAATCAATTGTTCTGGTCCACACACATAAAATGCATCCGCTTTAAGTAAGGTCAAATTTTCTTTGATTAATGAACTAACAGCGTCTTTTGTCCATCTTCCTCTTACAGCACCTTCAATCGACTCTTGAGAAAAAGCAAAATTCGTCTTAGTATTTTTTAGCTTTCCAAGTTCATTTAAAAACATTGCTGTTGAACGTGTTTTATTTCCATAATACAAACGCATTTCACCAATATTTTGCTCTAAATGTTTCGCTATTGATAACATAGGAGTAATCCCACTACCCGCTGCAAATGCAACGACAAATCCTTTGCTTTTGTCCCAAGTGAAATTCCCTTGAGGAGGCGCTACAAAAATAGTATCCCCTACTGCAACCGTTGAATTTGCCCATGTGGAAACAAGACCGTTTTCAACTCGTTTGATAGCAATAGCAAGCGGTTCATTAGGCCCACTACAAATGGAATAAGATCTACGTTCCTCTTTTCCATTAATGTTTACTGCAATCGAGACATATTGCCCTGGAACATAGGTAAAAGTACCGTTAGGGGCCGAATTCACATCAAAACTCAGTTGTATACTATCATCTGTTAAATGTATTAATTCTTTGACAGTCAAAGAATAATAACCTTTAGGAGCAACTTCTTGTTTTTCCTGTTTTTTAAATATTTTATCAAATAAACCCATAACTTAAATTATTCATCAAAAGAGACTACCAATCTTTCAGAAGTAGGATGAGATTGACATGTCAAAATATAACCAGCCGCTACTTCATCTGGTTCAAGCGCGTAATTCACATCCATTCTAGCAGTACCCTCCATTATTTTTGCCTTACACGTACAACAAACTCCACCTTTGCATGCAAAAGGTAAATCTGCACCTGCCTCCAAAGCAGCATCTAAAATATTGATTTGATTCGATGCCAATGGAATATCTAGCACTTCTCCATCCAATATCACTGTCACTAAAGAAGTTATCACCTCATCGGTTTCCTGAACCTTAGAAACAACTGGAGTAGCTGTGCCGAATAATTCAAAATGAATAGTATCAACTGAAAGACCTGCATTTATAAAAGCAGCTTTTACACCATGTATCATTGATTCAGGACCACAAATATACACCCCGTCTATCCCATCAATGGGAAGTAACGTTTGAATCAAACGATTTGTTTTTTCTTCATCGATACGCCCTTTTTGAAGCTCATTCCCTAAACTTTCTTTTGATAAAACATGAATGACTCTAAAACGATTCATGAAGGTGTTTTTCAATGCTTCTAACTCCTCCCTGAAGATAATTGACTGAAATCCTTTGTTTCCATAAACCAATGTCACAACAGCGCTTTCAGATTGATTTAAAATAGTTTTTAACATTGAAAATACTGGCGTAACTCCAGAACCAGCCGCAAAAAATACAAAATGCTTCTCGTCCAATGATTCAGGAAGTACAAAATTTCCCATTGGTGACATAACCTCTAGGGTTGCACCTTCCGTCAAGTGCTCATTAGCATAAGTTGAAAACTTCCCCTGTTCAATTTTCTTAACAGCCACTCTCCAACTATTCTCAAATGGAGAGGAACACAAAGAATAAGATCTACGGATTTCTTCACCATCAATGGAAGTCTTCAAAGTAAGGTATTGACCAGATTGATAGCGAAATACATGCTTTATATCATCTGGAATTTCAAAAGCAATTGAAACTGCATCAGGGGTTTCTTGACGAATTTCATTTATTTTTAAAGTGTGGAAACTTGGCTTCATGCGATATTTTTACAGGAACAAATTTACAAAAAGATTGTTAATGATAGACAACTTAAATATGTATGATATCTCGTTCGAAATTTGTACCTTGTAGCTATATTTCGAACAATGGTTTTAAGCCAAAGCTTCGTCATGCTTTATTGAGCGATAGAATTCTAAAAAAAAGTCTAAATTTGTACTAACACATTCAAATTATGGAGAAATTAAGCCTCGAAGAATTAGAGAAAAATTTTCAAGCGAAGATTGATGCCGATATAAAAATTGAGCCGAACGATTGGATGCCTGACGCGTACAGAAAAACACTGATGCGTCAAATTTCTCAACATGCACATTCTGAAATTGTAGGAATGTTACCTGAAGGAAATTGGATTACGCGTGCTCCAAGCTTAAGAAGAAAAGCAGTCCTATTAGCAAAAGTTCAAGATGAAGCTGGACATGGTTTGTATCTATACAGTGCTGCTGAAACATTAGGACTTGATAGGGAACAAAGTATCGATGATTTGCATACTGGAAAAGCTAAATATTCATCCATTTTTAACTACCCAACTTTATCTTGGGCAGATATGGGGAGTATTGGGTGGCTAGTTGACGGTGCTGCTATTATGAATCAAGTGCCACTTTGCAGATGTTCTTATGGGCCATATGCAAGAGCAATGGTTAGGGTTTGTAAAGAGGAGTCGTTTCACCAACGTCAAGGATTTGAAATTATTTCAAAATTGGCGCAAGGAAGTCCAGAACAAAAATCGATG
>CALPOI020000235.1 GCA_943325145.2 Candidatus Planktophila lacus
AGCATCTATAGTGCCGAGGGTAAGGCAACGCCATGCACAGTCATAGAAGCTGGTCCTTGTGTAGTTACTCAGTTAAAAACACAAGATAGAGATGGATACAACGCAGTTCAGTTAGGATTTGGTGAACGTAAAGACAATAGAACACCAAACGCGCTTAAAGGTCATTTCAAAAAAGCAAATACTACGCCAAAAGCAAAATTGGCGGAATTTAAAGGTTTTGATGGATTAAGCTTGGGTGATTTAGTGAATGTAGACATTTTCGAAGAAGGACAATTTGTTGGAGTTGTCGGAACTTCAAAAGGTAAAGGTTTTCAAGGGGTTGTAAGACGTCACAATTTTGCTGGAGTAGGACAATCAACTCATGGTCAACATAATCGTTTACGTGCGCCAGGTTCAATTGGAGCATGTTCTTATCCTGCTCGTGTATTTAAAGGTATGCGAATGGCAGGTCAAATGGGGAATAAGCGTGTGATGACTGAAAACTTGGAAGTTTTGAAGGTTTTAGCTGACAAAAATTTAATTGTAGTGAAAGGATCGGTTCCTGGAGCTAAAGGTTCAACTGTATTAATCGCGAAATAATGGAAGTAAAAGTAATTGACCAAACTGGAAAAGCTACTTCTAAAAAAGTAGCATTAACAGAGACAATCTTTGGTATTGAGCCAAACGATCACGCAATCTATTTGGATGTTAAACAACATTTAGCAAACAAACGTCAAGGAACTCACAAAGCAAAAGAAAGAAATGAAATTGCTGGTTCTACTAGAAAAATCAAAAAACAAAAAGGAACTGGTGGTGCTCGTGCTGGTAGCATTAAATCAGGTACAATTGTTGGTGGTGGTAGAATTTTTGGGCCTAGACCAAGAAATTATAGTTTCAAATTGAATATCAAGTTAAAGCGTTTAGCTAGAAAGTCGGCTTTTGCTTATAAAGCTCAAAATGACGGTTTAGTTATTCTTGAAGATGTAAACTTCGATTCAATTAAAACTAAAAGTTTTATCTCATTGATCAATAATTTAGATTTACAGAATGATAAAGTATTATTTATTTTGGGTTCACAAAATGATAATGTATATTTGTCTTCTAGAAATTTAAAAAGAGTTAAAGTAGTAACAGCTGATTCTGTAAATACATATGATGTGTTGAATGCTAAAAAAGTAATTTTAGCTGAAAGTTCTCTTGCTGTTATAGAAAACATTCTAAACTAATATAGTGATGAATAACGTTATAAAAAAACCACTTATTACTGAAAAAGCAACAGTTGCGATGGAAACTCGCAACCGTTTCTCTTTTCAAGTTGAAAAAAGTGCGAATAAAATTGAAATAAAGAAAGCTGTCGAAAAAATGTACGGAGTTCACGTAACCGAAGTACGTACACAAACCTATGGCGGTGGTAAATCCTCTGTTAAGCAAACTAACAAAGGTATCGTTGTGCAACCAAACAATCCTTGGAAAAAAGCGATTGTTACTGTTGCAGATGGAGAAACGATTGATTTGTATAATAACATTTAACAAAAGAAAATGGGTCTTAAAAAATTCAAGCCTACTACTCCAGGGCAAAGACACAAGATCAACAGTACTTATGCTGAAGTAACTACAAATGTTCCTGAAAAATCATTAGTAGCTAAAAAGAAAAAGTCTGGTGGTCGTAACAATGACGGTAGAATGACCATGCGTTATATTGGAGGAGGTCATAAACAAAAATACCGTATCATTGATTTCAAAAGAGACAAACAGGACATCCCTGCAACTGTGAAAACTATTGAGTACGATCCAAATCGTACAGCTAGAATTGCTTTGTTGTATTATGCTGATGGTGAAAAAAGATACATTATCGCACCAGAAGGTTTAAAAGTTGGTGATACTGTTGTTTCTGGTAAAACTGCAACTCCAAATGTTGGAAATTCAATGTTTTTAAGTGATGTTCCATTAGGTACGGTTATTCATAATATTGAATTACATCCTGGTAAAGGAGGTGCAATTGCAAGAGGTGCTGGTACTTATGCACAATTGAATGCACGTGACGGACGTTACGCAATTGTTAAATTGCCTTCAGGTGAAACTAGAATGGTTTTAACGACTTGTTTAGCTACTATAGGATCAGTTTCAAATTCAGAGCACAGTTTGGTTGTTTCTGGTAAGGCTGGTCGTTCAAGATGGTTAGGAAGAAGACCAAGAGTAAGAGGTGTTGTAATGAATCCAGTTGATCACCCAATGGGTGGTGGTGAAGGAAGAAATTCTGGAGGTCACCCTAGATCTAGAAAAGGTTTACCTGCTAAAGGATACAAAACACGTTCAAAAACTAAGTATTCAGATAAGTTAATCATCGAGAAAAGAAAGAAATAGTTAAGTTATGAGTAGATCGTTGAAAAAACCACCATTCGTACACTACAAATTGTTTAAACGAGTGGAAGAGGCGCAAGCTTCAAACAGCAAAGCTGTGATCAAAACTTGGTCTAGAGCTTCTACTATTACACCTGATTTCGTAGGTTTAACAGTTGCTGTTCATAATGGGAATAAGTTTATTCCTGTTTTCGTTACTGAGAACATGGTAGGTCACAAATTAGGAGAATTTTCTCCTACACGTAACTTCCGTGGTCATGGTGCTGACAAGAAAAATAAGAAAAGATAGTTTTAAAATTAAGTAGTGACATGGGCGCTAGAAAAAGATTAAGAGCTGAGAAATTAAAAAGCGAGAAAAATTCAACTGCGTTAGCAAGTTTGAATTCTTCTCCTATTGCTCCAAGAAAGATGAGATTAGTTGCAGATCTTGTAAGGGGAGTTGAAGTAAATAAAGCTCTAAACATTTTGCAACATAACTCTAAATTTGCTTCTAAAAGTCTTGAAAAGTTATTGCGTTCTGCAATTGCTAATTGGGAACAAAAAAATGAGGGAAAAAGCATTGAAGATGAAAAATTAGTTGTATCTTCCATACAAGTGGATAGTGCTGCTATGATGAAACGTATTCAAACTGCTCCTCAAGGAAGAGCTCATAGAGTTAGAAAAAGATCGAACCACGTTACCATCATAGTAGATGGTGCTAAATAAGTAAAAGAACATGGGACAAAAGACAAATCCAATTGGAAATAGATTAGGTTTCATCCACGGATGGGAATCTAATTGGTATGGAGGAAATGAATACAAAGATAAAATCGTAGAGGATGATAAAATCCGTAAATATTTATTTACACGTTTATCTAGAGCAAGCATTTCTAAAATTATTATTGAGAGAACTTTGAAACTTGTTACTGTTACTATTAATACAGCACGTCCAGGTGTGATTATTGGTAAAGGTGGACAAGAAGTTGATAAGTTGAAAGAAGAGTTAAAAAAATTAACGAAAAAAGAAATCCAAATCAATATTTTCGAGGTTAAACGTCCTGAATTGGATGCTCGTTTAGTTGCGGATGGAATTGCTCGTCAAATTGAAGCTCGTATTTCTTTCCGTCGTGCAATCAAGATGGCTATTGGTTCAACGATGAGAATGGGTGCTGAAGGTATCAAAGTTAAAATATCTGGTCGTCTTAATGGTGCTGAAATGGCACGTAATGAGATGTACAAAGATGGACGTACTCCGTTACATACGTTCAGAGCAGATATTGACTATGCTGTAAGTGAGGCACACACTACTTATGGACGAATTGGAATCAAAGTTTGGATCTGTAAAGGTGAAGTTTATGGTAAAAGAGATTTATCTCCAAATGTAGGAATGTCTGCTGCTGGTGCTAAGTCTGTTCCTGCACAAGCTTCTAACAGAAAACCAGCTCCAAAAAGAAAGAAAAAATAATTGATTTATTAAATTATTAAGAATGTTACAGCCAAAAAGAACCAAATTTAGAAGAGTACAAAAAGGTCGTAATCGTGGTGAAGCTCAAAGGGGAAGCACTATCGCATTTGGATCTTTTGGACTTAAAACATTGGAACCAGCATGGATAACTTCTAGACAAATTGAAGCTTCTCGTATCGCAGTTACGCGTTTTATGAAAAGAGAAGGTCAGGTTTGGATTAGAATTTTCCCTGATAAACCTGTTAC
>CALPOI020000236.1 GCA_943325145.2 Candidatus Planktophila lacus
AGCCATTGCGCCAACAAGCGGTTACGGTTCAAACATCATCGATGTAGAAGGCAACTCTTATAAAACGGTATATATAGGCACACAACAATGGATGGCTCAAAATTTAGCAGTTAGAACTTATAATGATGGTTCTCCTTTATATATAATAACAGATAGTTCTACTTGGGTTAATTGTAAATTTGGAGCTAGTTGTAATTATAATAATGATTTTTATCCTAGTTTTGGTAGGTTATATAATTGGTATGCTGTGAGCAAAACAACCAATGGCAATAAAAATGTGTGCCCAACAGGCTGGCATATACCTACAGATGCTGAATGGACGGTTTTAACAGATTATTTAGGAGGAGAAAATGTTGCAGGTGGTAAAATGAAAGAAGTTGGTAATTTAAGTTGGAAGGATCCTAATACAGATGCTACTAATCAAAGTTTATTTGATGCTAAACCTGCAGGTGCAAGGGATGCTTTTTTTTATGGTATTGGAGTTTGGACCTATTGGTGGAGTTCTACGGAGAACCTTACTTACTTTGCCTGGACCCGCCACCTGTACAGCGGCAGTGGGATTGTGTACAGATACTACTACACTAAGCTAGATGGGTTGTCTGTTAGGTGCCTCAGGGATTAAGCAATATGGCGTTGACTATTTGACTATTTGACCCTTTGACTATTTAAAATAATACAAGTATATTTTGGACCTGTATTTCGGTTCTGCATCGAGCGGAGTCATCGAGCCGTGAGGTCACGAAAGTTTTTGATATCAAGTACCGAACAAAATTATTTTCAAAGAGAAATTAAATACGAAACGAAAAAAGGAAGAAGCAGTTCTTCCTTTTTTCGTTTGGAACAATTATATTTATATGATGGAAAATGAAAGCAAATCATTAATTGTATTAAACGCATCAGCAGGGAGTGGAAAGACGTATAGTTTGGTCTTAAAATACCTTTCGTTGTTGTTAGACGAAACCAAAAATTCAACTTTTGCGAATATTTTAGCGATGACCTTTACGAATAAGGCAGCGAATGAAATGAAAGTGAGAATTATTGGTGCATTGGATTTATTGTCTGGTACTTTTAATGATGAAGAGATTAATAGAAAAAGAAAAGATTTGTTTGCTTCATTGGAAAAAGAAACTGGATTAAAGGAACAAGCAATAAAGTTCAAATCAAAACAAGTTTTAAAAGACATACTTCATCATTTTGAAGATTTTCAAATCTTAACGATAGATAAATTTAATTTAAGGTTAATTCGGTCATTTTCCAAAGAATTAAATCTTTCAAATGATTTTACGATTGTATTAGATGAAACTGAGGTGTTAAGTCAAGCTGTAGATCAATTAATAGATCAATTAGATACCGAAGAAACTCCAGAGTTGACGAAACTGATGTTGAATTACGCCAAAGAAAAGTTACAAGAAGAAGAGTCTTGGAATTTTCAAACTGAATTAAAGAAGTTTGCACAGTTGTTGACAGATGAAAAATATTTTTCTGATATTGACACGCTCATAAAGTCGGATTATTCAAGAGAGAGATTGAAAGAAATTAAGCATGAGTTTGAGATTCAAAAAGATAAAATTCAAGAACAGGCAAATAACTTGTATGGATTATTTGAAGGAGTAGATATAGATCGACTTCCTGGAAAATCAAGAAATGCAGATGCGTATAAGAAATTAGTGAGCGACAAATTATTGATTCAAAATGGTTTTGAGGGAGGTTTTTTTACAGAAGCACATTTGGCTTTGATTGATAAACCAGTAGGGAAAGGGCAAGAGATGCCAGAGAATCTTCGACTAGAGACACACAACTTTCATCAGTTTTACCAACGTGAAATTCAGAGATATCATTTGTTGAGAGAAATTTCAAAAGATTTCTTTAACCTTTCTTTGTTACAACATATCGCAAGAGATATCGATACGATTCGAGACAAAGAAAATATCATACGAATTTCTGAATTTAATAAGTTGATTTCAGAGCTTATACAACAAGAAAAAGCACCCTTTATTTATGAACGATTAGGGAACCGATATAAGCATTATATGTTGGATGAATTTCAAGATACTTCACGTTTACAATGGATGAATATAATACCATTGATTGAAGAGTCTTTGTCGTATCAATACGCGAATTTAATTGTTGGTGATCCAAAACAATCCATTTATAGATTTAAAAATGGATTAGCAGAGCAGTTTATTGAATTACCAAGAATTTACAATCCTGAAGGAAATCCTGAAATAGCATTGAAATCGGAGTTGTTTAATTATCATGGTGATTTACAAAATTTAGCATCCAATTATCGATCACAAAAAGAAATTGTAGAATTTAATAATAGTTTTTTTTCACTCATTAAAAAAGAATTAGACGAGGAAAAGTCTAAATTTTACGCTTCAGAAGTTCAGATTCCCGCAGGTAAGGACGGTGGATATGTAGAAGTAGTTTCTGTTGAATTAGAAGAAGAACAATTGAATACACAACTTCAGTACTTATTTCAATGGATAGAAAGTTGCTTAGCTGATAATTTTGATCCAGGAGATATTTGTATTTTGGGAAATACAAAAAAGGAATGTAATCAATGGGCAATAGAATTGTCAAAACAGTATAAAGTAGTTTCGGCAGATAGTTTGTTAGTTGATTCTGATTATTATGTGAAGTTGGTAATGGCGTATCTTCGATTAAGGGTACATCCGAAAGGTCAATTAGAAACGAAAAGATTTTTAGACTTTTACAATGAATTAATTCAGCCAATTAAACATGATGGTACTATAGATAAGTTTGTGCTTGAATACTTCGAAAACGAGCAATTTTTCTTTTTTAAATATGAATCTATTTATGCGTTGATTCAAAAAACGTTGGTGTTATTTGGGTTGAGTGAAATCGAAAACCCGTATTTGCATCACTTACTTGATTTAGCGTTTAATTTTGACAATCAATTTGGGCCGGATCTTACTTTTTTTGTAGAAGAATACGATAAAAAAGGCAAATTTACTTCAATTCAAGTTCCAGAAAATAAAGACGCAATCATTATAATGACTGGCCATAAATCAAAAGGACTTGAATTTCCTGTTGTTATTTTGCCAAATATGGATTTTAATTTAGAATCGAAGAGTTCCAAACTTTTGATAAAGTGTGAAGAAGGATATATTTATTCAAGATTATCGAAGAATAGTGCGATTCAAGTTGTAAAAGAACAAACGGAAGCTGAGTTAGCAAATATATTTTTGGATAAACTGAATTTAGCATACGTAATGATGACGCGTCCGGTGAATAGGCTGTATGTATTAAATGGTTATGCAGACAAAAACCCTAAAAATTTCGGCGCTTATTTTCATGAGGTAGTTCAAGAATTAGCTCAAAAAAGAATATTGGATTTAGACGATAATTTACATGGGTTCCCAAGATATTTCAAAGGAATTTCCACTAAGAAAAAATCGGATGAACTGACTACTCTTACTACATCAAATTTTACACCCCAACCGTTGAATGAAACCTTATGGTATCCAGATATAGTGTTAGATGTACAAAAGTCAACGAAGGAAAATGGAGTGAGCGAGCAGATCCGATTTGGAAATCAATTACATGAATTGTTGGCATCTGTTAATACAATTGAAGAAGTTGATGATAAAGTAAATAGTTTAGTTGCAGAAGGAAAAATTGAAGTGCAATTCAAAGAGCGATTAATTCAACAAAGTAAGCAAATTTTAACATTTCCAGATTATGTTGAAATGGTCACTAATGCAACTTATGTATATAACGAACAATCAATTTTGAGCGAAGATCGAATATTGAAACGACCAGATAAAATTATTCGACATAAAGATAAAACTTTTGTGATTGATTATAAGTCTGGCATTGCAAGTGAGAAACACATAAAGCAAATGAGAAACTACATCGAACTGTTAAATCAAATGGAATTTCCGGAAGTTAAAGGAGTTCTATTTTACACAAATCAGATGAGAATGCAGTTTGTATAGTTTTTAAATCATAAATTTCATACATTTGCTATTCATAGAAGTTTAAAGAAATGAACAAC
>CALPOI020000237.1 GCA_943325145.2 Candidatus Planktophila lacus
GAGAGATAATGTGATTTGTAAATCTAACAATAGTCAAGATGCATTTACTTTTTTAAAAGACAATATAGCTATATGTAAATATGGTATAAATCGAAATGACATTTATAAAATTTTCTTTGTTAATTCTGATAGTTGTTCTTTATTTAAATATGGGGAAAATTTATCATTCAAACCATCTCGATTAAGTTTAGGAGGTGGTATTAATTTCAACTTAAGTGACACATTAAATACAATTTTATTGTCAAATATTGACAATAAAATATATAAAATAAACAATAATCTCACAAAATACAACATGAAAAGCGTGTTAGTTAATTTAGAAAAAATTAATATGCCGGAATTCATAAAATATGCAACTTACATCAAAAACAGTAAGTATATATTAGCTATAGATAATTTTGATCACTACCATATAATTAACGCTGAAACGAATAAAACTTTATACACATTTCTATTTTTACCTAATCATAATTGGTTAGTTTACGATGAGTTTTATCGCTTTGACGGAAGTAAAGACGCTATTAACAGTATTTACTTTACGTGTGGTTTAGAGATAATTGAACTTAATCAGGTGAAAGATTCATTGTATGTTCCTAATCTGGTTCAACGCATCATAAATGGAGAAAACCTTACTCATTTGCCTAAATTAAATGATTTACAAATTTGCGGCGTAACACCTTTGGTTGAACCAATAGATAAAAAAAGATACAACTACCAAATTACACCTCGTACTGGTGGTATAGGCGACATTGATATCTATATTAATGGGATTATAAGGCAAAGTATTTCATCGAAGCAATTAAAAAAAGAAGGTAATTCATTTTTATTGAATATTGATAGTGCCTTAATAAAAAAATACAGCAATAACAATGGTGAAAATTTGATAAAGGTAATTGCAAAAACAGCTAATAATGGTATTAACTCTCGCAGTTATACCCAAGAGGTAGAGAGTGTAAAAAACAATGAGTTAAAACAACCTACTTTGCATGCTATAATTATAGGGATAGATGACTATAAAGGAAATGAACTTGATTTAAACTATGCCGCAAAAGATGCTAACGATATTCAAAAAGCCTTACAATTAGCAACTAAAAAATACTTTAATACAAACGATATAAATAGGGTGAATTTTTATAATTTAACTATTGATAGAAATGCAAAAATTGGTACTGGAAATATTAAAAGTACTACACCTGACAGAAACGCAATTTTTAATACCCTTCAGTTAATTGAAAAAAACAGTAAACCTGAAGATATCTTTATTTTGTTCTTTGCTGGACATGGGGAAATAGTAGACAAGGATCAATTATTGTTATTGACAATAGAATCTAGTAAAGATAACTTTCAGGGTATTCGTATGAGTGAGTTGCTTGAAAAAGTAAATAAAATACCTGCAGGCAAACGTATTTTAATTTTAGATGCTTGTCATTCTGGAGCAGCCATCAACAACATGGATCTAGCTCAATTCGTAGGCAAACGCGATGTGAAAGATGCAGAATTGAAATCTCAACGATTGAAAGAGTTAGATAAACTAGCAAGCAAATCGGGTTTTGCTATTATAACAGCATCTTCATCGGATCAAAAAGCACTTGAACTCCCTCAATATGAACATGGCTTGTTAACATATGCATTGTTAAATGCTATGCTAAACAATAAAAATTCATTGGATGAAAACAACCAGCTTCAACTCAATAAATGGCTTTTGGCTACCGAAGAGGAAATGAAAAAGTTGACCAATGACCAGAGTGCTGAGAGCATGGTACCGATAAGCTTTACCTTGGGTAAAATTGATGAAGAAGTGCGTAAAACAATAACATTAAAAGAAATACCTACTGTTTATATTGATGCTGTTCTTAACAAAACGAGTTTTAAGGATAATCTGAATATAAAATCATTATTATCAAATGCATTTCAGGAATCAAGCAGAGGAGGAGAAAATAAAATCATGATTGCAGATTATCCCAATGCTATAAAAGCGAATATTTTATATGAGGTTAAAGCATCAGGACAGGTTAAAGCCAACGTTGTTTTATTTAAACAAAACTTTGAAGTGAATTTTGAAGTAATCGGAAAAACAGATCAAATGAATAAATTTGTAGAAGAACTGATGGCTCAAATCCGAATAAAAATTCAGAAGTAGGGATATGAAAATAAATCCTAATTTATTTTTTTTGAAAAAGCCCAAAAAGAAATGCGCATCAATTACCTTACAGAACCAGAAAAATGGGCTGGGTTTGTGTTGGTGAGGTAATTTAATTTTAAAAAAAAACATTAAAAAAACTAAAATGAAGTATATTCTAATTTCAATTCTTTTTGTCTCTTTTTCAATTCATGCTCAAAATAATAGGGGTGTTATAATTACAGATGATATAAAATCATTAAATTCGGGAAAGTATCATGCAATAATCATTTCCGAGAATCAATACCAAGATTCCAAAATCAATGATTTGAATGAGCCTCAGAATGATGCAGATAATTTAACATCACTATTAGTTTCAAAATATTATTTCAAAAAAGAGGATATAATTCGTTTGGTTGATCCTACAAGAGCTAATATTATTGATGCGATCGAACAGAAAAGAAAATCATTAACTATTGACGATAATCTTCTAATTTTCTATGCAGGACATGGTTATTGGGATGCAGGATTGAAGATGGGGTATTGGTTACCCTCAGATGCAAAAAAAGAAAGTAAAAGTAATTGGGTTTCCAATTCAGATTTGACGTTATATTTATCTGCATTTGAATCCAATCATGTTCTACTTGTAACAGATGCTTGTTTTAGTGGTGGTATATTTAAAACAAGAAGTATTGGAGATATGGAGCAAGGTACAAAACGATTGTATGAGCTTAAAAGTAGAAAAGCTATTACAAGTGGAAATTTAAAAGAGGTGCCTGATAATAGTGTATTTATGAAATTTTTCATAAAAGAACTTGAATTAAATCAAAGTACTTTTTTAACTTCCGATCAACTTTTTGCAAAAATACGACCGAATATTCTAAATAACAGTTCGACTGAGCCACTTTATGGTGTAATACATAATACTGGAGATGAAGGTGGAGAATTTGTTTTCTACAATCCAAGTTCAAGCTCAAGTAAATCAGATGAAACTTTGTCATTAACGAGTTATTTAACATCGGAAACAAAAAGATCCATCAATGATATCGTTCTAGAAGAAAACAAGTTATTAGAAAAACCTAAAAGACTAGCTATTATTTCTTTTGATAATACTTCTGGAAAAGAAAGCGAGTATGGAGATTTGGGTGGTCCGCTAAGAGATATGCTAACAACCGATTTAAACAGTGTGAAAAATCTAACGATGGTTGATAGACAGGCACTCGAGAAGTTGCTTAATGAACAAAACTTAAATAATTCAAAGAGTTTCGATCAGGCTACTGCAACCAAGCTAGGGAAGTTGTTAGGAGCGGAAATAATCATTACTGGTACTTACTTTGAATTCTTTGGTACACTTCGAGTGGATGCTAAATTTATCAATGTTGAAACTGGCGAAATCGCATTTTCCTTAGGAGTAGATGGAGCTCGAGAAGAATTTTTTGATTTGAAAAAAACATTAGCTAATTTAATAATTGAAAAATTAAAATAATCTAAAACCAAAATATCATGAAAATTTACTTTACTATTCTTTATTTATTAATTGGTATCAGCTTTGTGAATGCCCAAAACTACAAAGTAGCTATTCTTGATTTTGAGAATACTTCTGGAAAAACAGAATATGATGCATTAAGCAAAGCTATAAGTAATATGCTTATTACAGATCTTGCTAACAATATACATCCAAAAAAAGTAGATTTTTTTGAGCGATCTCAATTAAACAAGTTATTAGATGAACAAAAACTTCAGAAAAGCAAGAATTTCGATACTAAAACAGCAGTTAGTTTTGGTAAACTGAGTGGAGTAAATTATGTATTTGTAGGTTCAGTTTTTGTTTTGGATGGTATTTGTAATTTTTCATCTAAACTCGTTGATGTTCAAACATC
>CALPOI020000238.1 GCA_943325145.2 Candidatus Planktophila lacus
CACGTACTTCACGCGCATGAATTTTTTCATTTATCTTGTGTTGCGCATTATCCTGTACGGATGTGTTTCTTCTTGGTTCTTTTCTCATTCAGTTAATAAAGCATTAGTTGCTAATTCATTATTTATTGTTTCTTCTAATAATTTCGCGAATTCATCGATTTGCATTGTCCCAACGTCTCCAACACTTCTTTGTCGAACTGAAACTGTTTCATTTTCAGCTTCTTTTTCGCCAATAATAAGCATAAAAGGTGTTTTTCTAAGTTCGGATTCACGAATTTTCTTACCAATTTTTTCATTTCGTTCATCAACGAAAGCGCGAATATCGTAATTATTTAACAATTTATGAATTTTTTCTGCAAACTCATTGTATTTATCACTTATCGGTAGTATTGCGACTTGTTCAGATGTTAACCATAATGGAAAATCTCCAGCACAATGTTCTAATAATACAGCTACAAAACGTTCCATTGATCCAAAAGGAGCACGATGAATCATAACAGGTCTGTGTTTAGCATTATCACTACCAGTATATTCTAATTCGAATCTTTCAGGTAAATTATAGTCTACTTGAATTGTTCCTAATTGCCATTCTCTACCAAGTGCATCTTGCACCATAAAATCTAGTTTTGGCCCGTAAAAAGCTGCTTCTCCATATTCTACGATTGTAGGTAGTTTTTTCTCTTCAGCAGCTTCAATGATTGCACTTTCAGCTTTAGACCAATTCTCATCGCTACCAATATACTTACTTGGGTTCCCAGGATCTCTTAAAGAAATTTGCGCTTTGAAATTATCAAACTTAAGCGTTTTGAAAATGTACAAAACTAAGTCAATTACTTTTTTAAATTCCTCTTTTACTTGATCTTGTGTGCAAAAAATATGCGCGTCGTCTTGAGTAAATCCTCTAACTCTGGTTAATCCGTGAAGCTCTCCACTTTGCTCGTATCTGTATACCGTTCCAAATTCAGCAAATCTAGCAGGTAAGTCTTTATATGATCTTGGTTTTGATTTGAATATTTCACAATGGTGAGGACAATTCATAGGTTTCAATAAAAACTCTTCGTTTGCTTCAGGAGTTTTTATTGGTTGAAAAGAATCTGCACCATATTTCTCATAGTGACCAGAACAAACATATAATTCTTTACTTCCAATGTGAGGAGTAATTACTTGGTCATATCCAGAGTTTTTCTGAGCTTTTTTAAGAAAGTTTTCTAACCTTTCTCTTAATGCAGCACCCTTAGGTAACCACAAAGGCAATCCTTGTCCAACGCGTTGAGAGAAGGTAAATAATTCTAATTCTTTTCCTAGTTTACGATGATCTCTACGTTTTGCTTCTTCTAATTTTTCAAGATGCTCCGTTAATTCAGCTTGTTTTGGAAAAGTGATTCCATAAATTCGAGTAAGTTGTTTATTTTTTTCGTCACCTCTCCAGTATGCTCCAGCAATTGCAGTTAGTTTAACAGCCTTGATAGGAGATGTGTCGGGTATATGAGGACCTCTACATAAATCAGTAAAGTTTCCTTGTGTATAAAATGTAATTGAACCGTCTTCTAAGTTTTCTAATAATTCTAACTTGTAAGGATCATTTTTTTCCTGAAAATAAGAAATTGCTTCAGATTTTGAAATTTCTTTTCGAACAAAAGCCAATTTTTGTTTGGCTAATTCTTTCATTTTATGCTCGATTTTTTCTAAGTCCTCTTCTTTAATAGAGTATTCCATGAAATCAACATCATAGTAAAAACCATTAGCAACGGGAGGACCTATGGCCAACTTGATCCCTGGGTAATAAAATTCAAGTGCTTCAGCCATTAGGTGAGCTGAGGAATGCCACATAGTGGATTTACCTTCTGTATCGTTCCATGTTAACAAGCTAAGGGTACAATCATCATTGATTGGTCGAGTAGCATCGATAACTTCGTTGTTGACTTTTGCAGCAAGTACATTTCTTGCTAAACCTTCTGAAATGCTCAAAGCGACTTCTAATGAAGTAGTACCGCGTGAGTATTCTCTGACTGTGCCATCTGGAAGGGTAACTTTTATCATTATTTAATATTTTTGTAGACAAATATACTTTATTCAACCAATTATTAAAAATATGTAGCGTTTAAAGTAGATATATTTTTTCGATTTGCACAATTCAACTTTGTAACGAATGAATTTTTTTATATATCCTGTTTTTTGGATTTTCTTTATGATTTCATCGGGGATTATTTGTTCTTCTATTGATGAAACAGTTCTACTTTTTTATCCTTTCTTATGGTTGGGTTTAGGTCATATTTTTTTCGCAGTTATTTGTTTTCTTTTTAAGAAATCAATTAAGAATAGTATTCAAAGTTTTATGTTTTTGTTTCTGTTCTTTTTTTGCGGTTATTTTTTGAATTCGTTACAACTTAATAATTTAGGTTATCATACAGAATTAACGCATAGAAACACTAAATTCTTGGGAGAAATTGAAGAATGTAATTATTCAACTTCAGGGTATGCTAAAGTTTTACTTAAAGTGAATTCTACTTTGATTAAAAATAAATGGAAGTCTTTGGAAACAAAGCTTTTTTTAATCATTAATGATCCTTTTCAAACAATTAATCCTGGGGACAGTTTTGTTGTTTTTACACAGCTTGAAAAAATCAAAACCGATGAAATTCCAGGAGCATTTGACGCAAAAACATATTGGAATAGAAGAGGGGTACAATATATGGGATTTGTTCAAAAAGATAACTTTAATAAAATTGGCGCAGAAAGTTTTTTGAATTTAACTAGAGTCGTAACTATTTTTAGAGGTAAATTGTTGTCAGCTTTGGAAAATGATCTTTCAGGACAAGCTGCAGCACTTGCAAAAGGTTTTTTATTAGGAGATCGATCTGATATTGATTCGCAAATGCTTTCAAAATTCAGCTCTACCGGTGCAATGCATATCTTAGCTGTTTCTGGTTTACATATTGGGATTTTAGTTCAATTATTGACCAAATGTTTGAGTCTTTTTTCAAGATTTATTTCTAAATATCAAGCTGTAATTTTCGCGCTAATTTTAGTATGGATTTATGCTGTATTAACGGGTTTATCTGCCTCTGTCGTAAGATCGGTGGTGATGTTTACAATTTTATCGTTATCAACATTAACAGGTAGAAGATACATCGATGTCAATAGTTTGTTTTTTTCAGCTATTCTGATTTTGTTATGGAATCCGAGTTTTTTATTTGATGTTGGATTTCAGTTATCTTATTCCGCATTATTTGGAATATTTACAATATATCCAGAACTAGTTAAATTAATCACATTAAAAAATAAGTGGCTGATGCTGGCTATTGAAGGGACTATGGTTGGAATTGCGGCTCAAATTACTACACTTCCTTTAACACTGTATTATTTTCACCAATTTCCGAATTATTTCATTTTGACAAATTTAGCCTTAATGGCATTTTCTTTTGTTATCTTACTGGTAGGTTGTATTTTGTTTGTTTTCTATTGGGTAGTTCCTATTAAAATTTTCCTGTCTTACATTTTACAAAAAGTTTTTTTATTCATGATTTTTATAGTGACCGAAATAAGTGAATTGCCTTACGCAGTTGCTTCTGGTTTCGAATTAAATTGGATTCAAGTGTTGGGATTATATTTGGTTATTACTGCATTGATCTATTTTTATGTGACAAAAAATAATCGCCTCATTAATGGGATGCTTCTGATTGCTTTATTACAGTTGGTTGGGTTAATTTATTCAAGGTATCAAAATATTACAAATGAAAACCTATTTTTAATTCCTGGAAATCAACCACTTTCTATAGTGCGACATAATTCAATAAATTATTTTATTTATGAACGAAAAACTGAGGGAACTATTCCAAATAAAGTAAAGAAGATAGCGCAAAATTTTTCAAATATTTATCCAGGTAAATCAGAATTTTATAATTTACATAACTTGGAAAAAATTGCATCTCTAGACCCTTTGTTTCCACTAGTAATTAAAAATAATTATGATTTTATTCAATTACAACTTCG
>CALPOI020000239.1 GCA_943325145.2 Candidatus Planktophila lacus
CCTAATTCACCCCCTACTTCCATTTCCCTAAATAAATAAACGTATTTGGTGAGATTGAATTTATTTTAATTAAATTTGCGCTCAATTTGTATAATAATAAACAAAATTGAAAAAAAGCGCAGAATCATGCCAAAAAACAACTCCATTAAATCAGTTTTAATTATAGGTAGCGGTCCAATTGTCATTGGCCAAGCATGTGAATTTGATTACTCTGGCTCACAAGCAGCTCGTTCTTTGAGAGAAGAAGGTATTGAAGTGACGCTAATCAATTCAAATCCAGCTACTATCATGACGGATAAAATTGTAGCGGATAATGTGTATTTATGGCCTTTAGAACCAGAATACATTGTTAAAATTTTAGAAGCACATAAAATTGATGCGGTATTACCTACGATGGGAGGACAAACTGGATTGAATTTGGCGATGAAATGTGAAGAGATGGGCATCTGGGAGGAGTTTGGGGTAAAAATGATTGGGGTAGACATCGCTGCAATTGACATTACTGAAAACAGAGAAGAATTTAGAGAGTTAATGGGCAAGATTGATGTTCCTATGGCTCCTCAAAAAACGGCTAAATCCTTCTTAGAAGGAAAAGAAATTGCGCAAGAATTTGGTTTTCCATTATGTATCAGAGCTTCTTATACATTAGGAGGTGCTGGTGCTTCAGTGGTGCATGACCCGAAAGAATTTGATAATTTATTAGAAAGAGGTTTACAATTATCGCCGATTCATGAAGTGATGATTGATAAAGCTTTGTTGGGATGGAAAGAATACGAGTTGGAATTATTGAGAGATAACAACGATAACGTAGTAATCATTTGTTCGATTGAAAATTTCGATCCACTTGGAATTCATACAGGAGATTCAATTACAGTGGCTCCTGCAATGACGCTATCTGATACGACGTTCCAACGTATGAGAGACATGGCGATTAAAATGATGCGTTCGATCGGTAATTTCGCTGGGGGGTGTAATGTTCAGTTTGCAGTATCTCCAGATGAAAACGAAGACATTATTGCGATTGAAATTAATCCGCGTGTTTCTAGATCATCTGCTTTGGCATCGAAAGCTACGGGCTATCCAATCGCTAAAATTGCTGCTAAATTGGCAATTGGCTATAACTTAGATGAATTAAAGAATCAAATTACTAAAAGCACATCTGCTTTATTTGAACCTACGTTGGATTATGTGATTGTGAAGATTCCAAGATGGAATTTTAACAAATTTCCTGGTACCGACAGAAAGTTGGGTTTACAGATGAAATCGGTAGGTGAGGTAATGGGTATTGGAAGATCTTTCCAAGAAGCGTTACAAAAAGCATGTCAATCCTTAGAAATTGATAGAAATGGTTTAGGGGCTGATGGGAAAGAGTTAACCAACCAAGAACAGATATTACATTCGTTAGAATTTGCATCTTGGAATAGATTGTTCCATGTATACGACGCCATTAAATTAGGAATTCCTTTTAAGACAATTCACGATAAAACTAAAATTGATGTGTGGTTCTTAAAACAAATTGAGGACCTAATTAAATTAGAACGAAAAATAGAAAAATACCATTTAGAAAATATCCCGAAAGAGCTTTTATTTACAGCGAAACAGAAAGGATATGCCGATCGTCAAATCGCTCATTTATTGCGTTGTTTAGAGTCGGAAGTTCATACGAAAAGAACAGAAATGGGAATCAAACGTGTATTTAAATTAGTAGATACATGCGCGGCAGAATTCGAAGCAAAAACTCCTTACTATTACTCAACGTTTGAATACGAAAACGAAAGTATCGTTTCTGATAAGAAAAAAGTAGTGGTGTTAGGATCAGGACCCAACCGTATCGGACAAGGAATTGAGTTTGATTACAGTTGTGTACACGGTGTTTTAGCTGCAAAGGAATGTGGTTACGAAACAATTATGATCAATTGTAATCCTGAAACTGTTTCAACTGATTTTGATACTGCCGATAAATTGTATTTCGAACCAGTTTTTTGGGAACACATTTACGACATCATTCAACATGAAAAACCTGAAGGTGTCATCGTACAGTTAGGCGGTCAAACAGCATTAAAATTGGCTGAAAAACTGAATCGATTCGGGATTAAAATTCTTGGAACTAGTTATGAAGCACTCGATTTAGCAGAAGATAGAGGTCGTTTTTCTAAATTATTAGAAGAAAACAACATTCTTTTTCCAAAGTATGGAATTGTTCAAGATGCCGAACAAGCGTTAGAATTAGCGGATGAACTTGGTTTTCCGTTGTTGGTTCGACCTTCTTATGTATTAGGTGGTCAAAAAATGAAAATTGTTATCAATAAGGAAGAGCTAGAACATCACGTAGTCGATATTATCGGTGAAATGGGAAGCAATCAAATTTTATTGGATCATTTTATTGGTGGTGCAATTGAAGCAGAAGCTGATGCCATTTGTGATGGGGAAGACGTTTACATTATTGGTGTAATGCAGCACATAGAGCCAGCGGGTATTCACTCCGGAGATTCGTATGCATTATTACCTCCTTACAATTTAGGTGATTTTGTGATGCTTCAAATCGAAGACATTACAAGAAAAGTTGCGATTGCTTTAAAAACAAAAGGATTGATTAACATTCAGTTTGCAATCAAGGACGACAAAGTGTATGTAATTGAAGCAAATCCTCGTGCGTCTAGAACTGTACCGTTTATTGCGAAAGCATATGACGAACCGTATGTAAATTATGCGACAAAAGTAATGTTAGGGGATAAAAAGGTGAAAGATTTTAATTTCAATCCTAAAAAAGAAGGATATGCGATTAAAATCCCTGTGTTCTCATACGAGAAATTCCCAGATGTGAAAAAAGAATTGGGTCCAGAAATGAAATCTACGGGAGAAGGAATTCGATTTATTAAAGATTTAAAAGATCCTTTCTTTACCAAGATTTATTCTGAACGTAACATGCATTTATCAAGATAATGATTGTTGAGGCAAGCGTTACTGGACTAATAAAAACCACGCTGATTATTATTGGAGCGATGGTGGTGTTAAAGTTCATTGGTCAATTAATGATTGCAAAGAGGAATTTGAGTGCTCAAAATAAATTGAAAGAAGAAGAGCAGGAAAGGAATAGAATTAGAATTCAATATGAAAAAAACAAAGGGAAAACGTCGATCATAAACCGACCGATTTCAAATGTTGAAGATGTTGATTTCATAGAGACAAATTAAACTTAGAGGATGTACTAGAGATAGATACATCCTCTTTTAGTTTTAGTAGTATTTAGTGTTGGTTTAAAATTTTGTTAGAATGATTGATTTTTTAAAAAGAAACAAACTCCATTTTGGTGTAATCGCTATCATGTTTGTGATAACAGCTGTCTATTTTAATTTACAATTCAAAGGATTTGGATTGAAACAACACGATATTGAACAGTTCAAAGGTGCCTCTCATGAAATTGCTGATTACCGTGGGCGAAACAATTCAGAAACTTTGTGGACCAATTCTATGTTTGGTGGTATGCCATCTACTCAAATTTCATTATTGTACAAAGGAAATTACTTGAAACAAGCGTTAGATTATTACAGTTTATACATAATGCAACCTCCTGCTGGAATCGCCTTAATGTACATGATTGGATTTTACATTTTTGCGTTATGTTTAAGAATGAATCCATGGATCGGTTTACTGGGTGGATTGGCATTTGGTTTTGCAAGTTACGACATCATCATCATACAAGCTGGACACAATACGAAAGCGTTAGCAGTTGCATTAATGGCACCCGTTTTAGGAGCTTTTATCATGGCATATCAGCGGAATTTAAAGTGGGGGATCTTACTTTCTGCACTTTTCATGGTGCTTGAACTTTCAATGAACCATCTACAGGTAACGTATTATTTAGGGATCTTATTAGTTGCAGTTGGTGCTGTTATGTTAGTAGAAAGTATCCGTAAAAAAACGTTGAAAAATTTCGCATTTGCAAC
>CALPOI020000240.1 GCA_943325145.2 Candidatus Planktophila lacus
TTCTTTTTTATTTTGTAATAGATTGAATAATTCAATGTTTTTGAATAATTGAAGTTTTCTTTCTGGATGCTTAAGACTCAAATTAATTGAATTTTTTATTCTATTATAAATAAACGGTGGTAAAGCAGTAGTATAAATAAAGGATCGACTATAATTGATTAAAAAATCAATTAATTTAGAACTACCAAGAACTGCTCCACCTGTTGTACCATATGCTTTGCTAAAAGTAATTATTCTTGCAAATAAAGCTGGATTTGAACGGAACTTGTAGGTCATTCCTTTGCCATTTTCTCCAATTACACCAACGGAATGGGCTTCGTCAATGATTATATTTATGTTGTATTTTTCCGATAGTTGAAATAGTTTGTCTATTGGGGCTTGATCTCCATGCATCGAATAGATACTTTCAATAACAACAAACAGAGTTCCTTTGATATTTTTTATTTTTTTTTCTAAATCATCAACGCAGTTATGTTTAAAAGAAAAACTATTTGCGTTGCTTAGGCGTATGCCGTCACGAATAGATGCGTGAATATATTCGTCGTAGACTATATATTCTCCCTTTTGTGGAACAGATGAAAATAGACCTAAATTAGCATCGTAACCAGAATTATAAATCAAGGATTTTTCTGATCCGAAAAACTCGCTAACGAAACTTTCTGTTTCTTCAGCCTCTGCCGAGTTTCCTGAAAGTAATCGTGAACCAGTGCTGCCATAGTTCTTGGGTATTTCATTGTCTGATAATTTTGATAAACCTAGATAATCGTTTGAGAAAAAATCTATATAATCTGAAAATAAAGAAAGGGAGCGTTGGCTCCCTAATTCATATCTTTTATTTAATAAATCTAAATATTTTGGCTTCAATTATTCAATTGTTATTTTTCTTGCTTGAAAATTTTTGCTACCCTCATCTAATTGTTGAGCTCTCAGTTCTGCAGCCTTTTTTTTCTTTTCTAAAACCTCATCCGGATAGGTAGTTGGTTGCTCACCTTCAGTAAATGCTTTTTTAGGGTTAAGTCCCAAGATGTCAAACATCTCTTTGTCCTCATTGAATTCAGGGTTGGGCGTAGTTAATAGTTTGTCTCCTGCAAAAATAGATCCTGCTCCAGCTAAAAAACACAATGCTTGTCCTTCAAGTGACATTTTAGTTCTACCAGCTGAAAGTCTTACGATCGATTCAGGAAATGCTATTCTTGTAGTTGCTACCATTCTAATTAATTCCCATTGTTCGATTGGTTTTTGATCCTCAAGGGGTGTGCCTTCAACAGCTACAAGTGCATTAATTGGAATAGAGTTAGGTGGTGTTTCCATTTCCATGTAGCTCATTAAGAGGCCTACTCGATCTTCTACAGCTTCACCCATTCCAATAATACCGCCTGAACAAACTGTAATTCCAGCTTTACGAGCATTTTCAATTGTTTGTAATCGATCTTCGTATTCACGTGTTGATATGATGTCTTTATAGTAATCTTTTGAGGTGTCAAGATTGTGGTTATATGCGAATAACCCTGCATTTTTCAAACGTTTTGCTTGATCTTCGTTCATCATACCTAGGGTGCAACATACTTCCATTCCAAGATTGTTTACCTCTTGAACCATTTCAACTACTGAATCAAAATCCTTGTTGTCTCGGACTTCTCTCCATGCAGCCCCCATGCAAAGCCTAGAGGAACCATTTGCTTTTGCATTTTTCGCTTGTTCAATTACTGATTCTACGCTCATCAATTTGTGAGCATCTAATCCCGTATTATACCTCGCTGCTTGCGGACAATAGCCACAATCTTCAGAGCATCCACCTGTTTTAATGCTAAGTAAAGAAGACATTTGAACTTCTCTAGGATTGTGAAATTGACGGTGTATCGATGCAGCCTCAAAAACTAATTCTAAAAGAGGTTTATTATATAATTCGATTAGTTGTTCTTTTGTTGAATATGCTGGATTTACTTTCATTTTTATCTATTTTATAGTGCAAATATACAAAATGCGTTTTTGAATTTTTAAATTTGTAGATTTTCTGATTTTATGTTTTTTATTTTATCCAAAATAGTTGATTTTCTTTTCTCACCTTTAAATTGGTGTGTTTTACTGCTTGGAATATCTCTATGTGTCAAAAATGAAGGATTAAAAAAACGATTTAAATACTTTTCCTTTGGTTTATTGTTGTTTTTTTCGATACCATTCATTTTGCAATTGGCATTAAATATTTTTTCATTGATAAAAGTTCCTAAAGCCAACAAACATGAAATTTATGAAGCAGGAATTGTAATGGGGGGGATGTTGTCTTTCAATGATTCAAACAATCATTTAGTATTTAATTCAAACTGTAATCGATTGACGAGTGCCATTGAACTATACAAAAATGGTGTGATCAAAAATATAATTATTTCAGGTGGCTCCGGTAGCGTTGCTTATCCTTCAAAAAGAGAAGCGTCACTTTTGAAAAAGTTTATGGCCACTTATTTATCGATTCCAGATTCTGTTATTTTTATTGAAAACAAATCAGATAACACTCATCAAAATGCGATATACACAAAAAATATTTTAAATAAATTAAAGATTAAAAATAGAGATTTGATAGTGATAACCTCTCCTTTACATCAACCACGGGCGTATTTATGTTTTAAGAAAGTTGGCGTTAATGTAGTGAATTATGAATTCAAAGTAGAGCACAAACAAAAAAAATGGTTTCCATCACAATCAATTATCCCCAATGAAGAAACGTTAATGAATTGGGTTGCTTTTTTACATGAAGTAATTGGACTTTTGGTTTATAAGTTAGTTGGATACATCTAAAGCTAATGTTTGAAAGCTACTTTTATTTTCAATGAGGATTATTTCTTAATTTTGTTTATCAAATTGCTTGAATTTTTATCCCCAATTAAATTATGGTTTTTGCAAGCTTAACTTTTTTGTATATTTTTCTTCCACTTAATTTAATCCTTTATTATTCATGGAAAAATAAGTTATACAGAAACTTGTTACTGACTGTAATGAGTTTAGTTTTCTATGCATGGGGAGAACCAATTTGGATTTCATTATTAATCTTCTCTGCTTTAATTGATTATGTTAATGGGTTGTTAGTTGAAAAGTGGCGCGATACACCGTTTGCAAAAGTCCCTTTGATATCGACATTGGTAGTTAATCTTGGTCTACTTGCTACTTTTAAATATGCAACTTTTATTACTCAAAATGTTAATTTGATACTGGGAACAGAATTTGATGTACCAAGTTACGCATTACCAATTGGTATTTCTTTTTATTCTTTTCAAACGATATCTTATGTGGTGGATGTCTATAAACAAGAGGTCAAGGCACAAAAATCTTTTTTGAAATTCATGTTATTTGTAAGTCTTTATCATCAGTTGGTAGCAGGACCAATAGTCCGGTATGCGCATGTGGCTCACGAAATTGACCATAGAGTTATTCATAAAAGTGATTTAAGTGCAGGGATATTGAGGTTTTGTATTGGATTGTTTAAGAAAATATGCATAGCAAATGTTGCAGGTGAATTGGTTCAGAATTATTTAGTTGGTAATCTTTCAGGTTTAAGTGTAGCAGAAGCTTGGTTTGGTATTTTAATGTTTACCATTCAAATTTATTTCGATTTTTCAGGATATTCAGATATGGCAATTGGTTTAGGAAGAATGGTTGGTTTCCATTACCACGAAAATTTTAATTATCCATACATTTCAAAATCAGCTGGTGATTTTTGGAGAAGGTGGCATATTTCATTAGGGACATTCTTTAGAGATTATATCTATATTCCTTTGGGTGGAAACAAAACTAAGTTATACAGAAATTTATTTGTTGTTTGGTTATTGACCGGTTTGTGGCACGGAGCTAGTTGGAATTTTATTTTTTGGGGACTTTTTTGGGGATTATTAATATTTATTGAACGATTATTTTTGAATAAATTATTAAACAAA
>CALPOI020000241.1 GCA_943325145.2 Candidatus Planktophila lacus
TGTGGGTAGAGTTATTGAGCGTTTCGTACGATAAACTACCATTGTGTGAACAGTCAATAATGAATCAAAAAGTACATTTAAATATTTTGGAATCTCCTCAAATCGTAGCATTAACAAGAGATACTACAGTATGTGAATCAACTGAAGCTATATTTACAGTTCAAACAACTGCTTCTATTACAGGTAAATACCAATGGCAGGTAAAAGATAAATTAACGAATCAGTGGCAAAACATGTTGGTTACTGATACTAATTTTGATGGTATAACAACAGCGAAGTTACATATCGGCTCAGTTGCTATCACAATGACAAATACTTGGTTTAGATGTTTGTTGTCAAATGATCAAGGAGGGTGTGAAGTTTATTCAAATCCAATCAAATTAAATGTAAAATCAATACCTGTAAAACCAATAGTAAAGTCTAACTATAAACTATGTCAAAATGAATCACCTGTTAATTTGAATAATTTTGTAATGGGCTCTAATCTTATTTGGTTCACACAAGAAACAGGAGGCGCTGCCATAATCGGCTTGCCAACAATTTCTACAAATCAAGCAGGTGTTCAACAATTGTATGTTTCTCAGAAGATTAATGGGTGTGAAGGGCCTCGTGACGTATTTGAAGTTGAAGTCAAGCCAATACCTGAAGTGTTACCTATCGGTAATTTCGAATATTGTGCGAATAAAAATACGGATGAAATTATATTTACATCTAACCCGTTTAATCAGAATACACAGTTTAATTGGTCAATAAGTGATCTTAGTGTTGGTGTTTCCTCATTAAATGGTGTTGGATCAATTCCATCATTTATTACTCATAATAATGGAGTGAATAATGTGAATGCGTTAGCAAAAGTTCAGCCAATTTTGGATGGGTGTAAGGGGATTACAACTGAATTTAAAATCTCAGTGTTACCAACAGCTCAACCACAGGTGAAAGTTGTAAACGTAGATATTAATTCTGTAGAAGTAGAGTGGAAGTTAATACCTAATGTTACTGATTATGAAGTATCGGTAAGGAAGCAGTATCAAGATGGAACTTGGGGTGGCTTTATTCCATTAGAAACTACTTCAAATAATAGGTCAACGGTGAGTAACTTAAATAAAAATGAGAAAATAGAAATTCAAGTTAAAGTTTTGACAAGTACAACTAATGCATGTTATACAGAGGCCATTGTTTCAGCAATTACATCAGACTGTTTGATTCCAGAAATTACAATTGATCCATTGTCTCAGAAATCGTGTGAAGGTTCTGAGGTAACTTTAATAACAGATGCTAATTTTAACGGTGCTACCGGCTTCTTTAAATGGCAAAAAAGTGAAAATGGAGGGTTGGAATGGAAAGATATACAGTTATCAGGTCAAGATGCTGTTGATTTCAACGGAAGTGATTCTAAAGAATTAAAAATAATAAAAACATCTAAAGGACTTGTTTTTAGAGTTATTGCATTGGATAATGCGACGCAATTGTGTGCAGATACCTCTAATTATGCAGGAGTTGAAGTTTTTGAAGTGCCAAGTGGACGATTTACATTATTGACAAATAAACCTGAGGTGTGTCAAGGGGACGAATCGATAAAAATGATGTTTTCTGCAAATAAGGGATTAGCCCCATATACTTTTGAGTATGTCATCAATGGAACCGTGGTTAAAAAAGCGAAAAGTGAAATAAGTGACCACATATTGATACCAACAGATCAACCGATACCACCTACTACCTATAAATTCACAAAAGTGACTGATGCGAATGGTTGTTATATGAATACTGGCGAAGAAATTGTAATTGCGGTCAACTCTATTCCACAGATCAATTTTAATTTAGGAAATAATTCAGGGTGTTCACCATTATCTATTTCATTTAGAGATCCAGATATGAAACCAGGAAGGGTGGTAACTTGGGATTTCGGAAACGGAAAACCTGCAGTATTAACTACAAATGAAATTGTAGACAATACTTTTTCAAGTGAGGAATTGAAAGAAAAAACGTTCACCGTAACAATGAAAGCAGTAGAGAAAGGATGTTCAATTTCTAAGCAACAAAAAGTTTACCTACAACCTAATCCAGTAGCTAATTTTGAATTGGACGAATACACCTTGAATCAATATGAACCAAGAATAATATCAATCAATAAATCAATTGGAGCAACGAAATACCGTTGGTCTTTTGGTGATGGTACTTTTCCGGTTTCAACAGAAAATATTGAGCATGTTTATGCAGTTAAACCAGGTGACTACAATGTACAACTAATTGCAATTGCAAATGGTGAAAATTGTTCAGATACGATGATTCGAAGAGTGAGTATTCCAGATGAGGCTATTTATTATGTACCAAATACATTTACCCCGAATAATGATCGTACCAATAATGTATTCACACCTGTTTTTTCAAGTGGTTATGATCCGCAACACTATTCATTTCAAGTTTTCGACCGATGGGGGGAAATGATTTTTGAAAGTAGAAATCCAGCGATAGGATGGGATGGTACCTATGCTGGTGAATTAGTTGCTAATGATGTATACGTTTGGAAAATAGAATTTAAAGAAAAGTTAACAGATAAGAAACATCAAAAATATGGAAATGTAAATCTCATCAA
Source organism: Candidatus Planktophila lacus (assembly GCA_943325145.2). Classification (GTDB taxonomy): domain Bacteria; phylum Bacteroidota; class Bacteroidia; order Flavobacteriales_D; family Crocinitomicaceae; genus CANHVK01. The sequence continues at coordinate 2,594 of CALPOI020000241.1, forward strand.
ATAATTCAATTATTTGATGAGATTTAACTATTTGTTATTCATTGATTTGAGGATTAAATTAACATTAAATTAAAATATTTCGCACACAATACTTGCAGATATTAAAATAATGCTTAATTTTGTCTCGGAGAGTTGGCAGAGTGGTCGATTGCGGCAGTCTTGAAAACTGTTGATCTGCGAGGATCCGGGGGTTCGAATCCCTCACTCTCCGCTGATAGACCATCAAAACCCAGTAAAATCACCGATTTTACTGGGTTTTTTGCTTTTATAGCATTTCAAATAATACTATAATTTCTCAAAACTCTGGTGCGTAATTCGGTGCCCCTTTTGGTAAGTGAAAAAATTTTCGAAGTGCTACAATAGCACCTCTTTTGATTGGTAAACCTATCTGTTTTCATAGGTAGTTGTTTTAGTTTAGTGAGATTTGGCTAACTACATGACAAAAATCGATATATATATTAATATCTAATTGATTTTTAGGTTTTAGCAGTATACTTGCAATGTATTCTAATCCATATTTGAATAAACTTTTCGCTCTGTATCCGTGCTTTTTTATCGTTATAGGCTTTAGACAAGCATCAAGATAGATACCAACTTTATAGCACCAAATGAAAGCAATGAAAACCATTGATACTAATTTGGCTATTCTATCTGGATCTTTCAAGTGTGTATCTTCAAGATTAAAACCACTTGATTTTAAAGCCTTAAACATGGTTTCTATTTGCCATCTTCTTTTATAACACTGATTTGCGTCTTTAGGATTCTTGAATGAAATTAAGAATTGATATTCAGGTTGTCTAGTTTTAGATTTGATAACACTAGCAGATAAATAACAAGCTACTTTATTTATGTAAATGATTTTAGGGTAATGTTTGAATTGTCCCATTTTTAGATCTTTAAATAACCAGCTAGCCTTAACGATATGGTTGTTTCTTGGAATATGTACGTCAAAGTTTTCTCTTATTCTAATGTGGTAGGGTATTTTATTTATGTTGAGGTAGTTTAACCATTCATAACCAACAAATTCTCTATCTGCAACCAAAACTTCAATAGTCTGAAAACCAAAAAGATTATTATATCGCTCAAGTATTTCTTTACGCTCTTGTGTATTTGAATTACCAAATTTATCCATCATTTTGAAAAGCAAAGGAAAAGCAACACCTTGATGAACAATACCAATCACTAGAATATTGATATTTGATTGACCAAATTTCCAATTGGTTCTATCCATCGTCAACTCATACTTATCATGCTTGGGTAATAATCTAAAAATTAGCCTGGCGATTAAATCATGGTCTAAAGTATAGCTTGCAAAGAAA
>CALPOI020000242.1 GCA_943325145.2 Candidatus Planktophila lacus
AATTATCCTTCAGATTTTTTAGCATACAATAAAGTTTTAACTTTGTTTGCGGTATTTGGAAGTACTTTTTCTGTAATACGTCAAGTTATTAAAATGTCCAACGATGAAGAAAAGAAAAAATGAAGTTGTAATGAGAATTTTGAAGTTTTGTCTAATTGTTATTGCTGCGTTTGTCGTTTTGTATTCCCTTCATAAGATGCTTTTGGGTTCACAAAAGATGGTATTATCTTTGAATGCTTTATATGCTTTTTTTGTGGTTACTACACTAATTGTAATTATTTCCTTGGAGTTGTTAGCAACCGTGTTACCAGATAAAGTAGGTTATGCATTTTTAATGGCGGTATTCATTAAAATGGGACTTTTTATTTTGATTTTTTCATCCAATGGTTTGTTGGAAAAAAAGCTTTATTTGGCAGATAAATTAGGTGTTTTGTTACCATTTTTTTTCTTCCTACTCATAGAGACTTTAGCAATAGCGTCACGATTAAAAATAACGGAGCCGTTGCAAGCAAGTAGTCAAGAGCGCAAATAATTTAAAACACATCCAATTAAATTTGTTATTAATTTAAATTATTATGTATTTTTGCACTCGAATTTAAGTAAGGTACGAAAATCTGATTACTGAATTATGAAAAAAACAACACCCTTCTTTACATTTGCAATTGCTTTTATTTGTTTGATTTTTAGTTCTTTTTCTTTTGCATCTGCAACTGAAAACAATGAGCAAGCGCATGAAGAAAATCATGAAACGCACGGTCCAATAAATACCCCTGAAAAAATTAATGGATACATCAAGCATCACTTACAAGATGCGCATGATTTCACATTCTTTACGAATGGTGAAACTGGCTCTCACATTGGTTTTTCTTTACCTGTGATTTTAGTTGATAGTGGATTACATGTTTTTTCTGCGTCTAAATTTCATCATGGTGAAGCAGTAGCAGAGAGCAATGGATCTTACTATAAATTACATCACGGAAAAATTTATAAAACGAAAAAAGAAGGTGTTTTAAGAATGCACGGTGAGCATCCGTTAAATTTCAAACCACTCGATTTGTCGATTACAAAAAGTGTTTTTGGGATGTTGTTAACCGGAGTGTTGATGTTGATTTTCTTTGGTGCGTTGGCTAAAAGTTATAAGAAAGGTCCAATTCCAACTGGTTTAGGAAGAGCTTTAGAGCCTTTGGTGTTGTATGTTAGAGACGAAATTGCACGTCCTAATATCGGAGAATCGAAATATAAAAAATTCATGCCATTCTTATTAACGGTATTCTTTTTTATTTGGATTTTGAATTTACTTGGTTTGACTCCGCTTGGGTTTAATGTTACAGGTAATATTGCAGTAACACTTTGTTTGGCTTTATTCACATTCTTTATCGTACAATTCAGTGCAAATAAAGAATATTGGGGACACATATTCTGGATGCCAGGTGTTCCTCCATTAATGAAAGTTATCTTAGCTCCAATTGAGGTGTTAGGAATGTTTACAAAACCATTCTCTTTAACAATACGTTTATTCGCTAACATTACAGCAGGTCACTTTGTATTAATGAGTTTGATTGCATTGATGATTACAATGAAAGCAGCGTTCGGTCCAGTAGCTTCTACAGGTATGTCGTTGTTCTTATCTTTATTCATAATGTTAATAGAGTTGTTGGTTGCTTTTTTGCAAGCGTTTATCTTTACAATGTTATCTTCATTGTTCATTGGTATGGCGGTTGTAGAACACGATCATCATTAATTAGTATTTTTTTGTTTAATATATAAATCAGTAGCTATGTACAATTTAATTGGAGCTGGATTAGTAGTAATCGGTGGTGGTATCGGTTTAGGTCAAATTGGTGGAAAAGCAATGGAAGGTATTGCTCGCCAACCAGAAGCAGCAAGTAAAATCCAAACAGCGATGATCATCATCGGTGCACTTTTGGAAGGTCTTGCTTTTGGTGCTTTGATCCTAGGACAATAATCCAAAAAAAATTCGTTTTCCATAACGATTGGTTATGGAAAACGTTTTTTAAACAAATTGATTTTAAACATTTTATTCAAGTATAATAATAAAACACTATGGAAACGTTATTAAATGATTTTTCTCCTGGGTTGTTTGTAATGCAATCTGTAATCTTGTTAATACTCATTTTATTAATGAGAAAGTTCGCGTGGAAACCGATCTTAAATGCTTTACAAGAAAGAGAAGAAGGGATTGAAAATGCAATCAACATGGCAGAAGATGCGCGTAAAGAAATTGCGGCATTAAAAAGTCAAAATGAAAATTTATTGAAAGAAGCGCGAGTTGAAAGAGATGCAATCGTGAAAGATGCTAAAGAAACAGCAAACAGAATGATTGAAGAGGCAAAAAACAATGCTAAAAATGAAGCTGAAAAAGTATTAGCAGCTGCTCGTCATTCAATTGAATTGGAAAAATCTGCTGCAATTTCTGAATTGAAGTTACACGTTGCTTCTTTATCAATTGAAATCGCTGAAAAAATTGTTAAAACTGAATTATCTTCAGACGAAAAACAAAAAGCATTGGCTACTAAGTTAGCTGAAGATATTAATTTGAATTAATACTACACGATGAAAAGTACAAAGTCAGCAATTAGATACGCGAAAGCTTTATTAGATTTATCCATTGAATTGAATAAAGTTGAGGTGATTTCATCTGACATGCGTGCGATTTTAGATGCAAATAATGAAACGCATGAATTTCAATTATTTTTGAATAGTCCATTGATTAATTCTGACAAGAAAATTTCTATTTTAAAAGAGATTTTCGATGGATTCGACGAATTATCAATTTCATTTGTTTCATTGATTGCTAAAAATAGAAGAGAAAATATTCTAACTGAAATTGCAGCATCGTTTGAATCGTTATGGAAAGAAAAACAAGGGATTGTTCCTGTAACACTTGTTTCTTCAATAGCATTAGATAATACATCAAAAGATTCGATACTTGCGAAAGTGAAAGGATTTGTAAATGGGAAAATTGAATTAACTGAAGAAGTTGATCCTGCTATTTTGGGTGGTTTCATTTTAAAAATGGACGACAAACAAGTAGATGCTTCTGTAAGAAGTCAATTAAATAATTTAAAACAACGTTTAACACGATAGTTTGATTTGTCTTTAAGTAGACTTAAAATTAACAAAACATGGCAGATGTAAAACCAGCAGAAGTTTCTGCGATTTTAAGAGAACAGTTATCAGGGTTCAGAACAGAAGCTGAACTTCAAGAAGTAGGTACCGTACTTCAAATCGGTGACGGTATTGCTCGTATTTATGGACTTAATGGAGTTCAATACGGTGAATTGATTGAGTTTGACGGAGGACTTCAAGGAATCGCGTTGAACTTAGAGGAAGACAACGTAGGAGCTGTATTACTTGGTAAATCTTCTTTAGTAAAAGAAGGTGACACAGTAAGACGTTTAGGACGTATTGCTTCTGTGAAAGTTGGTGATGGTTTAGTAGGACGTGTTGTTGACACGCTTGGTAATCCTATCGATGGTAAAGGAGAAATTACAGGTCAATTGTACGATATGCCAATCGAGCGTAAAGCTCCAGGGGTTATCTATCGTCAACCGGTAACTGAACCTTTACAAACAGGTATCAAATCGATTGATGCTATGATTCCTGTAGGAAGAGGTCAACGTGAGTTAATCATTGGTGATCGTCAAACAGGTAAAACAACTGTTGCAATTGATACAATCATCAATCAAAAAGAGTTTTACGATAGAGGTGAACCTGTATTCTGTATATATGTTGCAATAGGACAAAAAGGTTCTACGGTAGCAGGTATCGTTAAAAAATTAGAAGATGCTGGTGCAATGGCTTACACAGTTATTGTTGCTGCAAATGCATCTGATCCTGCTCCAATGCAGTTCTATGCTCCAATGAC
>CALPOI020000243.1 GCA_943325145.2 Candidatus Planktophila lacus
TTTAGTGAATGGAATCATCATCCCTTTTCGTGCGCCTAAATCAGCAAAAATATATAAAAAGCTTTGGGAACATGGAAATGGAACATCTCCCCTATTAGATTACACAGAAAAAGTTACAACTATTCTTCAAAATAACTTAAGTAAAGAAAATATTACTGTTGAAATGGCTATGCGCTATCAAAATCCTTCGATGGAAGTTGTTCTAGATAAAATGCACAAAGCCAACTATGATCAAATAATCATCATACCACTTTTTCCTCAATATGCGAGTGCTTCTACTGGATCAGCAGTCGAAAAAGCAATGAATATTATCAGAAAATGGTGGGTTATCCCAGAAATAAAAATTGTTTCACAGTTTTATGATTCCAAAGGATACATAGATTCAATTGTTGAAAGAGCAAAAGCATTTGACCTATCAAATTATGATCATATCTTGTTTTCTTACCATGGTTTACCTGAAAGACATGTTGACAAAGTTTATAATGATGGATTATGTGAAGACCAACCTTGTGAAACAGAAATTAATAACGACAACAAATCATGCTATAAAGCAACTTGTTATGCGACAACTCGATTAATTGCAAAGGAATTAAATCTCCAAGAAAAAGATTATACAGTTTGTTTCCAATCACGTTTAGATAAAAAATGGTTGCACCCATTTTCAGATAAGATTGTTGAAGAACAGGCAAAAAGAGGGGCGAAAAAACTTCTTGTGTTCAGTCCCGCATTTGTAGCTGATTGCTTAGAAACAATTATTGAAATTGGGGATGAGTATCAAGAAATATTCGAAGAATTTGGCGGAGAAAAAGTGCAATTAGTACCTAGCTCCAACGATCATCCAAGATTCATAGAATGTTTAGAAGAATTAATCAGAGAGAGAATTTAGTTTTACAAACAATTGTATCTACTAAAAAAACTTTCTTGTCGAAACTTTAGATTAAATTATCCTCCTATTAGGATTGCTAAAGTAACGCCAACGATTATACTCAATAACTTTACAAGGTTAAATCTATGATTCTCACTAGCTTCAAAAATAATTGTAGTAGAAATATGTAAAAACATACCTACAACAATTGCTAGTAATAAATTCATCGGAAGTAAATCAATTGAATTGTGGAAAAATTTACCGAAAAGCAATCCGATAGGTGTCATAATACCAAATAGAATTAAAATTAGCCAAGACTTTTTTGTTGATAATCCTGACCCTTTTAATAAAGTCATTAAAGCTATAGCAACAGGAGTTTGATGAAACAATATACCTAAAAGCAAAGATTGTGCTGATAAATGGCCGTGCTGAGCATCACCACCAGCTAAAGGTATCCCCTCAATAAATGAATGAATGGATAGTGAAATAAATAACGACCAAGGGACACGATTATTTTTATGAATATGAATATGCCCATGTTCAATACCACCAGAAAAATATTCTAAAAAAAGCTGAATTAAAAATCCAATCAGAATAAAGCTACCAATACTGTATGGAGCATGAGACTCATATAACTCGGGTAAAAAATGTACAAAAGCAATGGATAGCAAAAAACCTCCACTAAATGAGAGCATTATTTTAATCATTTTCTTTTGCTTCAACCCATCCATGATAGAAACTATCACACCCCCAACAATCACTGCAGCAATCAGTAATAAAATATTGATTAAATCTATCATACCTTTTGTGCAACTAAAATTAAACGGTCAGAAGTTGAATGGTTAAAATTATTTAGTCCGAAATCTCCAAAAGCATTTATAATTTTAAAACCATTAGAAACCAATAATCCTTCAAAATCTGAAAGCTTGAAAGCTCTTACTTTTTCAGAATATGAGAAATTGTTTCCATTGTCAGAGAAATTAATATCTTTCACAATATGTGAACCATTAAATCTACGAGTGATAAAAAAATCTATGTTATCAATTGTTTTCTTCTCTTCCAAAACTAGATTCTTAATTACTTTCTCGCAATTCATAAAATCAATAACCAGTATTCCATTATCGTTTAACATTTGATGAACTGACTTTAATACTTTATGATTTTCTGAATCATCCTCAAAGTATCCAAAACTAGTAAACAAATTAAAAACTACATCAAAACATTCACTTTCAATAACTTCTCTCATGTCATGTATTCTAAATGAAAGTTGATCATTCGAATACTTTTGCGCTGAAGCAATACTTTTTGGAGATAAATCCACACCTAAAACCTTCAAGCCTGATTCTTGTAGAAATTTAGAATGGCGACCTTTGCCACAAGCCAAATCTAAAACATACTCATTTGAAAGTTTTAGAAATTTGATTAGATTAGTAATAAAATACTTAGCCTCATTTTCATCCCGATTTTGATACAATAAATGATAATATGATGTATCAAACCAAGCAGCAAACCAAGGAGAATTTTCTGACGAACTGTTTTTCATAGAACAACAAAAATACACAACAAAATTAGAACTTCGTGTGATGAATAGATAGCTAGACTTATATTTGAAAAAAAACTACCTTAATACAATGAAAATAGGAATCACTGGTGGAATGGGATCTGGAAAATCTTTCGTTTGTTCAATCATTGAAAACTTAGGATACCCCATGTTCAACTCAGACAAAGAAGCAAAGTGGTTAATGGAGAATAACGCCTCACTTATAGCCGAAATAAAAAAAAATGTTGGAAATAATGCTTACACAAACAACAAAATTAACAAGGAAGCAATCCGAAAATATATTTTTAACAGGGGAAAAAACAGGGAAAAACTGAATGATATTGTACACCCTGCAGTTTACCATCACTTCGATAACTGGGCACAACAATTCACTTCAAACACACTAATATTTAATGAATCAGCATTATTAATAGAGACAGGATCCTTCAAACGATTTGATAAAATCATATTAATTACTGCGCCTGAAGAACTAAAAATCAAAAGACTAATTCAACGAGAAAACGTCTCTAAAGAAGAAATAAGACTGCGAATGAATAGTCAATTATCAGATGAAGTTAAAAAAGATCATGCAGATTACATCATAGAAAACAATGAAACTGATTTTTTGTTACCTAAAATATTTACTATTATTGATCAATTAAAAAAGGATAGTTTAACATTATAACTCCTCGTAATCATCAAATTTAGAGTTATCGTTCTCTTTTTTAGTCCGAAATGAAGATTCAGAAGTAATTAGAGGTTTTCCAGAAATCAAGAAAAAGAAACCATTTAAAATTTTGTTGAATAAGCTCAGCAAGATAAAAAAACCAATGATCTTAAATACAAAACCAATTATTGGAGTTTTTTCAATTCCCAAAATTGAATCGTAAAACCAATTACTAATTGGATTATAGGCAAAATTTGGATAAAACGAAAAAAAAGTAAACATCCCTAAAGCAAATACAATTGATGCAATCTCAGCACGTAAATTGAAAACAGGCTGTAAAAACTTTAAAGAATCTCCAATACCTTGAAACATTAGTCCCCTTTTTTGATTATTTTGTAGTTTCCCAATGAAATAAAGAATTAAAATGAATGCACTGATAAATAGCTGAAAAGGTAAAATTTTTGATGACTCATTTTTATCTAAACAAAATAAAAATGTTACATCTGCAAGAAAAAAATACTGAACAAATTTAAATGAATATTCCTCGATAACATTTTTCTCTATGTTATGTGGGCGAATAAATCGAAATACTGATCGTATTAAAATCCATAAAAAACCAAACACAGAAAATATAATTCCTAACCGAAACGCAAAATCAATCAAATTCATACCACTAATAAATAAAAATTAAAACTACAAAAAAACATTACACAAGAGTTTTGAATAAATTAATATCTTTGGAAACTTTGAAA
>CALPOI020000244.1 GCA_943325145.2 Candidatus Planktophila lacus
AGGAGAAGGATATCAGTTGTTTTTATCTTTCTTTTTATTAGTTTTATCCTCTTTGTTCATGCTACGAATTGCCGGTAGGTTATATACCAATGGTATATTACAATTTGGACATCGTTTAAAATTGACTCAGTTTATAAAATGGATTCAAAATGGGTAAGAAAAGAATAGGTGTAATTGATTTAGGTACGAATACCTATAATTTGCTTATTGCTGATGTTTCTGCTGAAGAAATTGAAGTTGTACATTCAGAAAAAGATGGTGTTGCATTAGGCATGGGGGGATTGAATGATGGAGTTTTACGTAAAGATGCAATTTTACGAGCGCTGAAAACATTGTCCCATTTCAATAAAATGTGTGAGGTGCATTACGTAGATGAAGTCAGAGCTTTTGGAACATCAGCGATTCGTAGTGCAATTAACGGAAAAGATTTTGTTCAACTCGTTCAAAAAGAAACGGGTATTGTGGTGAAGATTATCTCAGGAGAAGATGAAGCTCGATTGATTTATGAAGGTGTAAAATGGTCCTATATTTTTGAAGAACCATCAATGATTATGGATGTTGGTGGGGGGAGTACAGAGTTTATTTTTGCTAACAAAGATGAAGTTATGGACTTAGTAAGTTTAAATATAGGTGTTTCAAGAATTTTTCAAGAATTAGAACTAAGCGATCCTTTTACGATTGAAGATATTCAGAAAGTTACTGAATGGTTAGAAGAACGAGGATCGAAATTCTTAGATGGTAAAAAATGCAATGTATTAGTGGGGGCTTCTGGTTGTTTTGAAACTTTTTATGAAATGATCAATCTTAAAGCTTTCCCAAGTGTAAAGAACGCAATAGAACTTCCCTTTGATGAATTGATGAAAAATCTAGAATGGATCATTGCTTCAGATCAAACACAAAGAGATTTACATCCTCATATTATCCCTATTCGAAGAAAAATGGCAGCTATTGCAGCTGTAAAAACGAATTGGATCATTGAAAAATTAGGAGTGAATAAAGTGATTGTATCACCATGTTCGCTCAAAGAAGGTGTTTTGCAGGTAGATGCGGCTTTTTGATTACTAGTTTAAAGTAAGATATGTCAACAAATACACCTCATGATATAAGAATTGCCAAGTTAACTTTTGCGGAAGTGTATCCACATTATGTTGCGAAGATTGAAAAGAAAGGCCGAACAAAGCTAGAATTACTTCAAGTGATTAAATGGTTGACAGGGTTTGATGAGGATGCGCTTAAGCTCTTAATCTCTCAAAACGTAACTTTTGAAGTGTTTTTTGATCGTGCAACATTGAATGTTAAATCTCAGTTAATAACTGGTTTGATATGTGGTTATCGCATTGAGGAAATTCAAAATCCATTAACACGTAAAATCAGGTATTTGGATAAATTGGTGGATGAACTTGCGAAAGGGAAAAAACTTGAAAAAATTTTGAGAGGTTAATTTAACATACGATCAAATTTTATTAAGTACAATTAATAATCATGTTTCATATTAATTTTGATAATCAAATAATGTATTGTGAATTTGACCATGTATTGAATTATACGATGGAAGAATTAATACCTTATACGGATTCTTGGTGTGAAAAATTAATGGATCAAGTTCGAAAAAAAGAAAGTCTATTGGCGCGTCTTTTAATTGATAAAATCACCAATAAATATCTACAAAATTCAATTGTTCAACTTGGTTTCACAAAGACAATTCAAGGCGCTCCTTATTTTTCAAGAAAACCTGAAATGTTTCTTTCTATCACACATAGCAATGGTTTTGTGGGTGTTTTATTATCAACAACCCCAATAGGGATTGATTTTGAAAAAATTCAAAAAGATAATTATCAAGAATTGCAAATTGCTTTTGATAAAGAGGATTGGGATATTGTTAAAAATTCAAGTGTTGAAGTGTTCAAATATTTTTCATTGAAAGAATCCTATTCTAAAATGATTGGTACTGGATTTACTACTGAACCTTCGTCAATAAAGATGGATAAGTTACAAAAAAACAGTTATGTGAAATTTCTTGAATATAATAAACAAGAATATTTAATTTCAATTATTGCAGAAAATGGTTGTCTTTCAGAAGTTTTAGATTTTTCAAATGACTATTTAATTGACATAATGAATTAGTAACTATGGATGATTTGATAAATTTTTTATTTAGTGATGTTAATACTTGTCAGTATTATTAATAACACGTAATATTTATTTAAATTTAAATTCAGATTGTAGTCCTAATAAATTCTGTTTAAAAATGAGAGCTTTGAAGAGATTAATCTTTAATGTCAGTTAATATTGATGATATAATCCCACCTTATAGTATGATAATAAATTTCTTAGAAGGATATTTAAATAAAAAAATAAAAGTAAAAAATACAGTCGCAACTTTCTTAAAAAAGATTGAAGAGGAGGATGAAATTTACCGTTCAGTTCTTCATTTGAATGAAAATGCCATTGATACAGCAAAAAAATTAGATCAATATGTGATAGACCACAATAAACTAAAAGGTAGGCTGCACGGAATTCCCTTTTTTGTAAAGGCAAATATGAAAACAAACGATATGTTGCCGACAAGTTGTGGTTCTTTAGTTCTAGAAGACTTTTTTGCGGATTCGGACGCAAGTGTGATTGAATGGTTGGTGAAAGAGGGAGCTGTGTTATTAGGTAAAACGAACATGAGTGAGTTTAGTAATTATTTATCTAATAATTCAAATTCTGGATACAGTTCTCTTGGTGGTCAAACAATTTCTGTTTTTGGAAAAGATTTCCAAGTAGGAGGCTCAAGTTCAGGGTCTGCAGTTGCTGTAGCTGCTTCTTTTTGTTCTTTTTCAATTGGCTCTGAAACAGATGGGTCAATAGTTTATCCAGCAGCACATAATGGAGTGTATGCATTTAAGTTTAACTCAAAAAAGATTTCGAAAAAAGGAATAATTGGTATCTCAAATTTTTTTGATTCTATTGGTTTTTTTACAAAAGAATTAATTGACCTAAAGTATTTAGTTGGTTTGAACTGTGATCTAAATATTAGTGCAGTAGACTCAATTAGAAATGTATTTATAGAAGAAAGTTCTTTTTATCCTCATTTTCAACCGTTATTAATTAAGTTGAAAAATTTTTTGTTGTCCCAAAAAATTGGTTTTAGTATGGGAGAATTTATTGAAGAGATCGATCCATTTTTTGATTATATGGATATTATATGTCAAACTGAATTCAAAGAGAATATGAAAAATAATCTTCCATTCAGCAATGAAGAATTTATGGAAGAATGTAAACAAAAACTAGTTCCAAATTTTCATTCAGATATTAATGAGATTGAACGATCCTTTTCTTCCGGATTCCTTAATTCTGGTGAATATGATTATGCGATTAATGGATTAAATGAATTGCGATTGCAAAAACGAAAATTAATGAAAGATGATCAACATGATTTAATTCTAGCAATAACATTAGGTCCAACCGAAATTTCATCAATAGCAAATCTTTTAGATTTAACCCATTTGGTGATACCTGTAAAATATGAAGGTGTAATTCCTATCGGATTTTCAATTATGGGATTACCAGACAACGAAAGTTTGACCTTCGATTTTGCGAAAAGATTTGGTGATTATTTGAAGTAATATAAGTTGGCAATAAAAGAGAATTAATTTTTAGGAATTATTCAGTTTTCAATTTCAATGATTGATTTTTTGATATCTACTACGATTCCTTAAAAAAAATCACACAAATACTTATATTTGTGATGGTTAAGTTTTATAATTGTTTAAGTGAAAATTTATGGAAGGTAAAATATACTGGCAAGAATATTTGAGTAATACAAAATTCG
>CALPOI020000245.1 GCA_943325145.2 Candidatus Planktophila lacus
ACTACAAAAAAAATTCATTCCAATTGACCGGATTGCACACACAAAATGGTGAATCAAGTGGAATGTTAAGAGAAAGCAATGATTACAATGGAAACGTTTCAACATTAGTAGAGAACATTTTGACCTATTCTTCCAGAAGATTGAGTACCGGAATGATTTCAGGATCACACAAACTGAACAGAGCGGAAATAAATTGGTCAAATGCATTTTCAATTTCCAATGTGTACGAACCAGACTTCAGAGAAACAAAAATATCTGTGACAAATGGCGATACAACTTTAAGTACAGGTACAGGAGCAGGGATTGATCGCTTCTGGAGAAATTTGGATGAAAAAACAGAATCATTCAAAGGAGAAATTATTTACAAATTCACTGAAAAAACTTCTTTAAAATCTGGTATATCAGGAACGTTGAAATGGAGGGATTTCAATGTCTATTCATACAAACACCGTCCAAGGAATTTAAGTGACATCAATTTTGATCCAAATAGTTTTTTAACAACTGAAAACATTTGGAACCCTGAAACAAGACAAGGTACATACACAATAGGAAATTACGAGCCAGCAAATAATTTTTCAGCGAGTCAAAATGTGATTGGTGGATTTTTAATGCTAAATCACCCGATTAAAAAGTTCTTATCGATGTCTTATGGCGTTAGGGTTGAAAATGCAGGGATGTTTTACAATGGACAAAATAATACTGGAAGTTTAAAATATCTAAATAAACAAACATTGGACGAGACAAATATTTTACCTTCCGCCAACCTGAATTTTTTGGTTAGTGAAAAAATAACGTTTAGACTTGGAGCTGGTAACACTGTTGCACGCCCATCCTTCAAAGAGAAATCAATAGCTCAAATTTATGATCCAATTACCAAAAGAATCTTTAATGGGAATATTAACTTGAAACAAACAACCATTTCAAATTTTGATGCACGTTTTGAGTACTTCTTCAGCGGAACAGAATTATTTGCAATCTCTGGATTTTACAAACAATTTGATGGACACATTGAAATGGTTTCATTTGCGACAGCACCGAACAATATTATGCCTAGAAACTCAGGTTTTGCAAGCATTTTAGGAACAGAAATCGAATTTAGAAAAGCCTTTGGTAAAAAAGAAACTTCTCCATTTCTTAGCAGATTTTCAATGAATTTGAATGTTTCTTTTGTTGCATCAAAAGTGGATTTGAAATCGGTATTTGTAGATGACAAAGGACAAACAGAGTTTGAATTAAGATCGAAAAACAGACGTGTAGAAGAAGGGCCACAAGCTACAACGCGACCAATGGCAGGACAATCTCCATATGTTGTAAATGCGAGTATCTCCTACGATTTACCAGAAACAGAATCAAACATTACCGTTTCTTACAATATTCAAGGTGAACAATTAACAGTAATTTCTTCAGGTAGAGTTCCAGATGTATATACTGACCCATTCAATAGATTAAACATCAATGGTTACAGAAGCTTTGGAAAAAATAAAAACTCAAAAATTACATTGAGTATCAATAATCTCTTGAATGACCGTATTGCTTTCTTATATAAATCATACAACAGTACTCAAGAAATCTATTCAAGTTATAATCCTGGGATACAATTCTCTGTAAAATACAACTACACTTTTTAAATAGAACTACTTATTAACCAAATATTAAGCCTACTCATTAACAGTAGGCTTTTTTAATGGATATTAATTTAAAATCACAACATCTTAACACTATTTAAACAAATGAACGGAATATTATGATTTCTTAATATAGAATTAAATTTTCAGTAAAAAAACTGTAACACACCAAACAAAGAAACAACCCAACTTTGTACCAACTAAAAAAACAAAAAAATGAACAAAAGAAGTTTTAGATTATTAGTAGGTACAATGGTTGTTGGAACACTACTTACAACATCATGTAAAAAAGAAGAGGTAGCGCCGATTGACACTACACCAATTAAAGAAGATGTAAATGACACTTTAGCTAAAAAAGAAGCAACAAAAATTGGTTTCATTTCTAAAAATGAAACTTGGTATGCTGATAGCATTTACTTCCTTGAAGGAAAAGTAGTTGTAAAAGAAGGGGTAACTTTAACAATCCAAGCAGGAACAATCATTAAAGGTAAAGAAGGTGCTTCTACACTATCTTCTGCTTTAATTATCGCAAGAGGAGCTAAAATAGATGCTCAAGGAACAGCTTTAAAACCAATTATTTTCACTTCTTCTTTAGATAATATTAAAACTGGAGAACTTAAAGGTACAAACCTAGGTAAAACAGACAACCAAAAATGGGGAGGTTTAATCATTTTAGGAAATGCACCTGTAAGTACTGCAACAGGTGATATCGAAGGAAATATTGAAGGTATTCCAGCAGGTGAAAACTACGGTAAATACGGAGGAAATAAAATTGATGATAATTCTGGCGTGTTAAATTATGTTTCTTTAAGACACGGTGGTGCACTAATCGGAGAAGGAAATGAAATCAATGGTTTGACATTGGGTGGTGTTGGTAACGGAACTAAAATTGAAAACATCGAAGTTTACGCAACAATGGATGACGGAATTGAATGTTTTGGAGGTTCAGTAAATTTGAAAAACATTTTAGTATATTACCAAGGTGATGATGCAATTGATGTAGATCAAAATTACTCCGGTACAGTTGAAAACTTCATGGTTATTCAAGGTGATGGAATTGGAACTGACAAAGGTTTAGAAGTAGATGGTCCTGAAAACACTACATATAAAGAAGGTTTATTTACTTTCAAAAATGGTTTGTTAAAATCTGAAGGTACAGAAGGATATCCTGCAGATTTTAAAGACAAAGCTCAAGGCACTATAGAGAATGTAACATTTGATTACACTACTGCTACAGGTAAAGATTTAAAAATCAGAGCTAACTTTGATGCAGCCAATGGTTGTGCTACTAAAACGGATGCATATACTAACTTAATAAATGGTAAGTTAATTTTTAAAGGAATTAATCTACTTGGTGGTGCTAAACCAAAAGTTTATATGAACAGTTCTGCAACTGGATGTGCTCTTGCTGGAACTGAACAAGATTTGGCTACAGCAAAATTCATAACAGGAGCAGGTGCTTCTGCAACAATCGCAGATTTTTCTTGGACTAACGCTAGTAAAAAAGGTGAACTAAAATAATTAGTATTCAATACTTAAAAAGCCAGGGGAAATTCTCCTGGCTTTTTTTATTCAATGATGTTTTTTAATTCTAAAATCACTTCATTTCTGGAAGTAGTTCGTAGTTTTTACTCGATGGATTGATAAGTAGTGCTTTTTGAAAATAAGTTTTCGCTAAGTCTTTTTTACCAGAGGCATAATGAATCCACCCCATTAAATTAACACCATCAAAATTAAAGGGATAACTTGTAACATAGGTGTTAATGTAAGGAAGCGCTTGCGCATAATCTTTTCGATTGTAATTGATCAATGCCAATTGAAAGTTTGCAGTCATATTCGTAGGATCTAACTTTAAAATTTCTTTGTACTGAACAATGACCTCATCCCATCGTTCTAAACTGGCCAAAGGGTAAACTAATCCTAATTTAGCTTCAATACTTTTTGGAGCAAGCTCAATGCACTTTTTATAGAATTCTACAGACGAAACATACTTGACATTTAAATAATTTAACCATCCCAAACGAAGATTTAATTCATAAGATTTAGCATCATATAAAGGAGTTAATTCCTCAATTGCCTTTGCATACTTTAAATTGTATTCAGATTCATAACTTTTTTTGAAGGCAGATTGAACACCTTTCACTGAAGTGTTTTGTTGTGCGTTCGTTACCGTTGCCATCGAACAGATAG
>CALPOI020000246.1 GCA_943325145.2 Candidatus Planktophila lacus
CAATGATTTTAGACCATCACCTGGAACGATAACTACTTATCACTGTCCAGGAGGACATGGTGTTAGAATTGACACGCATGCTTATTCTGGTTACACGATTCCACCGAATTACGATTCAATGATATCTAAGTTGATTGTGGTTGCACAAACACGCGACGAAGCAATTTTAAAAATGAAGCGCGCTTTAGATGAATATATAATTGAAGGAATTAAAACTACTATTCCATTCCATCAAAAATTAATGGAAAATGAAGATTTTTGTAAAGGAAACTTCACAACAAAATTCATGGAGACCTTTGAATTTTAACTTAATTGAAGCCATCTTTTAGATGGCTTTTTTTGTAACACGCTAAATTAGAAATTGAATTTACAATTCACATACCAAGATTTTTTAAGTGCTCTTACCCCAGAAGAGATAGTTCATCCAATGTCCAATTTGGTGATTAATGCCATTTCTTATGATTCTCGTAAATTATTCAATTCGAATACCACTGTTTTTTTTGCATTAAAAGGAGAACAACAAAATGGCATTAGTTTTTTATTTGATGCTTACACAAAAGGTGTCCGTTTATTTGTAATCGAAAGAAACGAAAACATTGATTACTTAAAGGATGCATCTTATTTTATTGTAAAAGATACATTAAAGGGTCTTCAATCCTTAGCAAAGTTTCATCGTTCGAGATTTAAAATTCCCTTAGTAGCAATTACTGGAAGTGTGGGTAAAACTACAGTTAAAGAGTGGACATATCATTTATTGAAGGAACGATATAAAGTAGCAAGAAGTCCAAAAAGTTATAACTCCCAGTTGGGTGTGGCAATTTCATTATTTGAAATAAATGCAACACATGAAATTGCGTTGATTGAAGCGGGGATTTCTCAACCAAATGAAATGAGTGTATTATTTGATATGATTCAACCAACCTTGGGTGTTTTCACTTCATTTGGCTCGGCACATGCTTATTCATTCAAATCTGTAAATGAACATTTCAAGGAAAAAACACTTCTTTTTAATTTAGTAGAAACTACTTATATCAGTGATTCAATTTCTAACGAAAACTTTGATAAAAATAAAATCAAAGGGATTATTGTTAACACGGAATCTACTTTAGCACCTTTTGAACTAGACATTCCATTTAAAGATAAAGCGAGTAAACAAAATACAGCATTAGCGATTGCTTTAGCAAGACATTTTAAAGTTTCTGATGAATCAATTCATCGAGATATAAAGGATTTACCGAGTTTAGCCCTTCGATTAGAAACTTTTGATGGAATCAATGAATCTATTGTAATTAATGATACCTATAATTTAGATATTGATGCACTTATTCATTCGTTGGAGTACCAACGTTCTATTTCAACTGATAAAAGTAAAGTAGCTATTATTGCTACTACCTCTTTAGACCAAAGATATGTGAATCAAATTAAAGAAATTATAGGGTCTTATCAATTGGATAACGTCTATTATATAGATTCTGCCAACGTAGAATTACCGATTATTGAAAACTCAGTAATTTTAATTAAAGGTTCAAGAAAATCAAATCTGGAAAAAATTATTCGAAATTTCCAATTAAAAAAACATAAAACGAGACTTGAAATTAATCTTACATCGATCAAGGAGAATTTAAATTTACTTAGATCCTATTTGCACAAGACATGTAATTTATTGGTAATGGTAAAAGCATCTTCTTATGGTTCAGGCGCGGTAAAGATCGCCTCTTTTTTAGAGAAAAATGGGGTGAATTATTTGGGTGTAGCTTATGCTGATGAAGGTATTGAGCTAAGAAAAAATGGTGTAAATCTTCCAATTTTAGTGATGAATACTGAAGAAGATAGTTTTGATGATCTGATTACCTATCAATTGGAACCAACCATCTATTCATTTCAAGTGCTAGATCAATTCGTTAGAACTCTTATTCATTTGAATGTTGAATCATACCCAGTTCACCTAAAGTTTGATACCGGTATGAAACGATTAGGATTTGATATAGGGGAGTGTGATCAACTTTCTAATTATTTGTTGGCACAACCTGAAGTTTATGTTAAAAGTATTTATAGTCATTTAGCTGATGCGGATAATTTAACTGACCGTAGTTTTTCTGAAACTCAAATTCAAAGATTTGAATCTATTATCTCTCATTTTAACAATGTCTTACCCTATCATTTTTTGTCACATTTAACCAATACTGAAGGAACAATCCATTTTCCTAAAGCTCATTACGATATGGTACGAGTTGGTATTGGTATTTATGGATTTAGTTCGGATGAACAAGTAAGAGCGCAATTAATTCCAACAATGAATTGGAAAAGTATTATTTCACAAATAAAGTGGGTTAAAAAAGGTGAAAGTATTGGTTATGGAAAATCATTTATAGTAGACAAAGATACGAATATTGCAATTGTCCCTGTGGGTTATGCAGACGGATTGAAACGTAACTTGAGTAATGGTGTAGGTAAACTTTATGTTCAATCAAAAGCATGTCCGATTGTTGGAAATATATGTATGGATATGACGATGATTGATATAACAGGAATTTCTGTGAATGAAGGTGCGGAAGTTGAAATTATAGGAGAACACCAATCCATATTAGATTTAGCGAATGATGCACAAACAATTCCTTACGAGATATTAACTTCAATACCTCTGAGAGTTCACAGAATATACGTTGAAAATTAATTTTTCATTCTAGAAACTATTTTAATATAAGCAACGTTATAAGAAGTAGAATCGTCTATTAAATAGAAAAGAATTATTCACTTAATTTCGATGCGTCATGAAACCGTACTATTATTCAGATTTTTTATCGTCTTACGTAAAAAATTATTTCACGGAAGAAAACAATACGTGTGATGAACAATTTATTGATGAATTATATCATTATATCTATCACAATCCTTCTACATGCATTGATAAATACGGAGAGTTTTTGCATTCAACAATACATTCATCGATTGTTTTGAATCATTTGCTAGATTATTACTCTAACGTGAGTTATGATTCATTCAAAGCTTATTATCTTCAAGAATACATTCAAACAAATAAAATAAAAGAACTTAAGGGTAATTTGTTAGGAGAGAAGATGTTTGTTCATAGAATTATGAAAAATTTATATGAAACACATACATTAAACTAAAAATCCCGCTCTAAGCGGGATTTTTTAATCTTCTGATTCTTCTTCGTCATCATCATCTGCTGCATCGTCCTCTTCCTCTTCATCCTCCTCTAAATCATCAATTTCGTCTGATTTAACATCTTCTTCTGGAAGATCATCAAATTCCTCTTCTTCTGGTATGACGACTGGTTTTTTAGTGATTTTATTTAGCTTCACTAAATAAATAATTTCTTCTGTTTCCCATAATAAAGCATCTAATGTTTCACCAGTTGGAGTTTTGATTTGAGTCATCGACCCGCCAAATCCGTCTGGAAATGCTTCCTCTAATCTGTCTTTCATCTCTTCAGACAGCTTGTCATAAGTTACAATAGCTCTTTTCTTTGACATACTAATTATATTTCTAATTTATGAATTCTATGAATTGGTACAACTGTATTTTGTTTAAGTAAGATAGCCTTGTCAGTAACAGCCCAAATAGTTGTATCTACTTTTTTAACTCCGATTGAATCAGAAAAAATTATTTTTACTTTATGGCGTTCTAAATTCCCTAAAGAAATTGCTCTGTCAATGCTTAATTTTCTATTTAACATATCAGAATCCGAAGTTAAAATTTCATCTTGTGGGAAAATCAAATCTCCTACAGTTTCTTTTTCAACTAATTGAACATTATCTAAAG
>CALPOI020000247.1 GCA_943325145.2 Candidatus Planktophila lacus
GCTTTATTTTATTCGTTCCTGAAATGCTGATTTTGCCGGTGATCTTCTGCGAAGCTACCGACAAAAGTCTAGCATTTCATTTCACGAATAAAAGCAAACAATCCCAAGACCAGAGTTAATTTGGGATTGGGATTTATGAACTATAAATGAAAAAAAATATGTTTTAATGTGAATATATCTTCGGACAAAATTATATTTGAAATGAAATCTTTGTTCTTTTCCTTGATGAAAAGAACCAAAAATCAAGGCTGTGGTATTGTTTTTAAAGCGCAGCTTTCTGATTTACTGAAGATTTTCGCTTCGAGCGCTTTATTTTATTCGTTCCTGAAATGCTGATTTTGCCGGTGATCTTCTGCGAAGCTACCGACAAAAGTCTAGCATTTCATTTCACGAATAAAAGCAAACAATCCCAAGGCCAGAGTTAATTTGGAATTGGGATTTCTGAATTATAAATGAAAAAAGATGTTTTAATGTGAATATATCTTCGGATAAAAATTATATTTGAAATTAAATTTCCGTTCTTTTCCTTTATGAAAAGAACAAAAATCAAGGCTATGGTATTGTTGTTGAAGCGCAAACTTGGGATTAGTCAATTGGCGTTAGATTTGATAAATAAATAATTTGTTTTCAATTATTTGATTTAAAGCAACTTATATTGAGAGGCAATAAATCTGGTAACAAATTGCTAATTCTTCTCTAGTGACTAAAAACTCACGACTAAAAACTTTAATGCCTATTGTTCTCATGCAAAAAGTAATAAAGCGTTAAAATAATAACGGTTCAGTTGGTTGAATACAACAATCATTAATTTTTTAACTTATATTTAGGCTCAAAATTTTAGTGATTATGTTTGGAAAAGACGAATTTAGAAAGTATGCAACAAAGCATGTAGGTATAAGTAGCATGCATTTAGAGAGTTATATTGAATCTTCGGTTACACCGTACATCATTGAAGAACGTCATTTGAATATGACTCAAATGGATGTTTTTTCACGTTTGATGATGGACCGCATCATTTTTTTAGGAACTGGTATCAATGATCAAGTAGCGAATATCATTAACGCTCAGTTATTGTTTTTAGAATCTGTAGATGCGAAAAAAGACATCCAAATTTATTTGAATTCTCCAGGTGGTTCAGTGTATGCTGGATTAGGTATTTACGATACGATGCAATACATCAAACCTGATGTTGCGACAATCTGTACAGGTATGGCTGCTTCTATGGGAGCTGTATTGATGTGTGCTGGTGCAGAAGGAAAAAGATCTGCATTAAAACATTCTAGAGTAATGATTCACCAACCATTGGGTGGTGCTCAAGGTCAGGCTTCTGATATTGAGATTACTGCAAGAGAAATTCAGAAGTTGAAAAAAGAATTGTATGAAATTATCGCGACACATTCCAATCAATCTTTTGAGAAAGTATGGGAAGATTCTGACAGAGATTACTGGATGACAGCTGAAGAAGCGAAAGCTTACGGAATGGTGGATGAAGTTCTTGTTAGAAATCCAAGATAATTTACGTATTTTAATCTTCTCTTTGGGGAAGATTTCAATTTAATTTTATGGCAAAAAAAGAAACTACCTGTTCTTTTTGTGGACGTGGGCGTTCACAAGTTGGAATGTTGATTGCAGGTTTGTCTGGGCATATATGTGAAAATTGTATCACTCAAGGGTATACAATCGTTCAAGAGGAGTTCAATGTTCAAAAAGCGACTGCTTCTACAAAACAACCATTAACGATCTATAAACCACTAGAGATAAAAGAGCGTTTAGATGCGTATGTAATCGGTCAAGAAGATGCTAAAAAAGTATTGTCTGTAGCTGTTTACAATCATTATAAACGATTGAATCAGAAGGTAACTAAAGATGAGATTGAGATTGAGAAATCGAATGTTATTTTAGTGGGAAGAACTGGTACTGGTAAAACATTATTAGCAAAAACAATTGCGAAAATGTTGAATGTTCCTTTTTGTATCGCAGATGCTACTGTTTTGACAGAGGCGGGATATGTTGGGGAGGATGTTGAAAGTATTTTGTCTCGTTTGTTACAAGCTGCTGATTTTGATGTGGAAGCTGCTCAGAAAGGAATTGTTTTTATTGATGAAATTGATAAAATCGCTCGTAAAAGTGATAATCCTTCAATAACACGTGATGTGTCAGGTGAAGGTGTGCAGCAAGCCATGTTGAAATTATTGGAAGGAACTGTGGTTAACGTTCCACCGCAAGGAGGTCGTAAGCATCCAGAACAAAAGATGATTCAAGTGGAAACTAAAAACATTCTTTTCATTTGTGGAGGTGCATTTGATGGTATTGAAAAAATAATTTCTAGAAGAATTAACCGCCAAACGATTGGTTTTTCATCGAATGACACTGTTCGAATAGATGGTGATAATTTTTTGAAATATATTAATCCTACAGATATCAAGTCGTTCGGTTTGATTCCTGAATTGATTGGACGTTTTCCTGCATTGACTTACTTAGAGCCTTTGGATGCTAAAAGTTTGAAGCGCATCTTGACAGAGCCAAAAAATGCCTTAGTAAAACAATATGTTCGTTTGTTTGAAATGGATGGCATTAAATTGACTATCGAAGGAGATGTTTTAGATTTTATCGTAGACAAAGCCATTGAGTTTAAATTAGGAGCAAGGGGATTACGTTCCATTTGTGAGGCTATTCTAAACGATGCGATGTATGAATTACCTTCGTTGAAAACAACAGAGTTTAAAGTAACTAAAACATATGCTGAGGAACAATTTTCAAAGTCAAAAGTTGCGCAGTTAAATATCGTTGCTTAAGTGAAATGATATATCTATTGAATTAAATTAAGGGGCGTCAGCCCCTTTTTTAGGTTTATTTTGTGTTCTCAACAAATCAGTAATAATCGTTTCTGACCTTTTTTTTCTTTGGGGGCTCGGTGAATGCAAGGTAGTACTTCGCTTTTGGGATGATCTACTGCTAAACGCCACAGATGTCCAATTCCTGCACTCGTTATTGCTGCGTTGGGTAAGGTTTCGTAATGTAAATCAAAGAATTGTTCGCTCAAATACTTTTCAAAGTCTACTATTTCTCCTTTGTAACTTTGTAAGAGTTTTTTACGAATTTCAGGTAGTTGTATTTTCTGAATTGCTTGTTTATTCGGGATTATTTCACTTGTCGCTCCAAAATAAGTGCACAAAAAAGTATCTGTTGCAATTGGTGAGCGATCCACATGGAACGAATATACATCCGTAGAAAATAAAGAATGTTCATCCGCTTCATAGTATTTGATGATGTTTACTACAGGGGCTGCTCCGTGTTCAGTTAGTAGCTTAATATCAGATAGAATTGTGTTTCTTGCGGTTTTTCCTGCTTCACTTAAATTAAGTGCCATTAAGTCCTCTTCGTCTAGTTCCAATATGTTTCCTTCAAAGTCAATTGCACGGATGATTTCTTCAAAGTCGCCTTCTAATTCTCTTGACCAACTGATTGCGTTTATCGGATTCTTAAAGGGAGTATTAATTAATTCATCGAAATTTGATACGTGAAGCAAGTGAGGGGTAGTTTGAGTTTGCTTTATCATTGCATGTGTGGTTGATTATTGATTTAGGTTACCTAAATATTTATAGCACGATTTAAGTTTTTTTTGTAGCCAGCTTTTGAATGTCCCTATTGAAAAATTAAAAGTATAGTTTTAACTTTTAAAAATACAAATTGTAACGAAAGTTTCGCTTTGTTGGATTTCTTTGAAGTCTATTGTTTCAAACTTCTTTTTATCTTTGTTTCACGATCCGACCATCTGA
>CALPOI020000248.1 GCA_943325145.2 Candidatus Planktophila lacus
CAAGATGAATTGAAAAACGCATTTGGACAATATGGAAATGTCATCAAAGTTTCCATTGCAACAGACAAAGAAACAGGTAAATCAAAAGGTTTCGCCTTTATCGAGATGTCTAATGGTGATGAAGCAAGTGCAGCCATTAAAGGATTAGATGGATCTACACTTAAAGGGCGACAAATTTCAGTTAAAGAAGCTGAAAACAGACCTAAAAGAGAATTTAAACCAAACGAACGTCCTCAATCGAATAACAATCAAGAAACTAGAAAACCTTTAACGGAATTTCCAAAAAAGGAATCATTTAAAGAGGGGGATGACTTTGAACCAGTAATTCCAATTATTGAGAAGCCTAAAAAAGACATCAAACCTAAAGAGTTTAATGCTAAAAAAGTAGAAGATCGTCCAAAATCGTTTAAAATGCCAGCTTATAAAAAAAGTGGTAAACAAAAAAACAATTTTTATCTCGACGATGAAGATGACGATTTATATTAATACCTTTCAAATTTAAAAGCCTTCGGGCTTTTTTTTATATCCATAAACTCATGTTAGAACTAGCACTTGGTGTTGATATCGGAGGAACAAACATTGAATTTGGTTTAGTTGATCGAAAAGGAAACTTATTGTATAACATCAGTAAACCAACCAACTCTTTTCCATCTGCAGAAGATTTTATTCAATTTATAAAAGAAGACAGCACAATTGAATCGCATTATAAATACATAAAAGGAATAGGAATTGGTGCACCAAATGGAAATTATTATTCAGGAACAATAGATTTCGCTCCCAACTTACATTGGGAAGGAATTATCCCGCTTCGCCAAATATCTCAATCAATTCTGCAATTACCTACTATTTTAACAAATGATGCCAATGCAGCAGCAGTTGGGGAGAAAATTTTCGGAGTTGCAAAAGACCTTTCTGATTTCGTTACAATTACACTTGGAACTGGTTTGGGAAGTGGTATATTTTGCAATAACCAAATCGTTTATGGAGCACATGGTATTGCTGGAGAATACGGACACGTTCGTGTAATTCCAAATGGTAGAAGTTGTAAATGTGGTAGATTCGGATGTTTGGAAAGCTATGCCTCCTCAACCGGAATAGTAAGAAGCTATTATGAACTTGAATCACCAAATAAACATTTGTCACTTCTAAATGAACTTCCTTCTATTTCTGCAAAGGATATTTTTGAATATGCAGAAAAAAAAGATCCTTATGCACTTGAATTGGTTAATTATACAGCTGAAATACTAGGAAGTGCGCTTGCAGATTTCGCTTGTTTTTCTGATCCAAAAGCATATATTTTATTTGGTGGAATTGCTCAAAACGGTGATTTTTTCAAGGAAAAAGTAGCTGCAATTATGAATGACCAACTCATCCTACCATTAAAAAACAAAATAGAAGTTCGTGTCTCTGCACTTCATAAAACAAATGCTGCGATTTTAGGAAATGCTGCAATGGTATTTCATGAAATAAAATAACTCGCTACGAATTTTCATTAAAATAGTTTCAAAAAAGAATATTTAATTAACTTTATCGCTCAAAATATTTTAACAAATTATAAACGTTAACCTGTAAATTAAAAGTAGTTGATTATGAGAAAACTAAAACTTTTCGTTCTTTTAACAGTACTTACATCAAGTATGTTTTCAAGAGCAGATGAAGGGATGTGGCTTCCATTTATGTTAGGAAGAAAGTATGAAGACATGAAAAAACATGGATTAAAACTCACTCCAGAACAAATTTATTCAATTAACCATTCTTCATTGAAAGATGCTGTTATTTCTTTTGGTGGATTTTGTACAGGAGAAGTTATTTCAAAAAAGGGTCTTGTTTTAACAAATCACCATTGTGGTTATGATGCAATTGCAGATGCTTCAACACCTGAAAAAAATTACCTTGACAAAGGGTTTTGGGCTAAGAGTACTGCAGAAGAAATACCTGTACCAGGCTTAACTGCAACTTTTATTATTCGTGTTGAAGATGTTACAACAACTATTCAAAAAGAATTGAATGAAACAATGACTGCAGAACAAAGAGCAGCTAAGATTTCTGAAATTGCTAAAATATTAGAAAAAGAAGCAACAGAAGGAACTCACTACGAAGCGTTTGTAAGAGATTTTTTTGAAGGAAATGAATTCTATTTATTTGTAAAAGAAACTTTTTCTGATGTTCGTTTAGTAGGTACCCCTCCTCAATCTTCAGGTAAATTTGGTGGTGATACTGACAACTGGATGTGGCCACGTCACACAGCTGACTTCTCTATGTTCAGAATTTACGCTGGTACAGATAATAAACCTGCAGCTTACAATGCTCAAAACCAACCATTCGCTCCAAGACATAGCTTGCCAATCTCTTTAGACGGTGTTCGTAAAGATGATTATGCAATGGTTTTAGGATTTCCTGGTAGAACAAATCGTTTCTTAACTTCTTACGGAGTTGAACAAGCAATTAAATTAGAACAACCTAAAATTGTTAGTATTCGTGAGAAAAAACTTCAAATAATGAAGAAATACATGGATCAAAATACAGCAATCCGTTTGAAATATTCTTCTAAATATGCACAAGTTGCTAACTACTGGAAATACTTTATTGGACAAACGGAACAATTAAAAAACAATAAAGTAGCTGATAAGAAACGTGAGATTGAAGCTAACTACAACGCATTTACAAAAGGTGAGGCAGAATACAACAATGTATTAGCGGATATTGAAGATGCATACAGAGCTACAAATTCAGTAATTTACTCTAAAGTTTACTACAGTGAATTTTTGAAACAAGTGGACATTAATTCTCATGTATTAATCTACAAAAATATTGCAGAACTTGAGCAAGCTGGAAAAACACAACAAGCTGATCAATTAAAGAAAATTGCTGTTGCAAAATGGAAAGAGTTTTTTGCTAATAACAATTTAGACATTGAATTTGAAACACTTTCTGAAGTATACAAAATGTACTTGAAAGATATTCCTAAAGCTCAAAAAGGTGAATTCTCTAAAATCATCGCAGAAAAAGGAAACGAAAAAGTTGATAAACTAATTGCAAAAATTAGAAAAAAATCAATTTTTGCTTCTAAAGAAAAATACAACGAGTTTGCAGCTAATTTCAACCTTAAGAAATTAATGAAAGACCCATTGTTCATTTTATTGATGGACATCGACAATGCATTCATGACGGCTATGAATAAAAAAGCAATCAAAGAATCATACTTGAAATTACAACGTGCAAACAGATTATTTGTAAAAGGTGTTAGAGCAATGGATTTAAATAAAATTTATGCTCCAAATGCAAATTCTACCTTACGTATCACTTATGGTAATGTACTTCCTTACGCTCCTAAAGACGCGATGAAATACGATTACAAAACTACTTTGACGGGTATGATGCAAAAAGAAGATCCTAGCAATCCTGATTTCCAAATTGATCCTGTAATGAAAGAATTATGGAAAAATAAAGAATACGGTCAATACGGTACTAAAAAAGGAGAACTAGTTGTTAACTTCTTAACAAATAATGATATTACCGGTGGAAATTCAGGTTCTCCTTGCGTGAATGCAAAAGGTGAATTAATTGGTTTAGCTTTTGACGGAAACTGGGAAGCAATGTCAGGTGATATTTACTTTGAACCTAACATTCAACGTACTATTGTATGTGATATTCGTTTCGTAATGTGGATCATTGACAAATGTTATGGTGCTCAAAACTTAATTGATGAAATGGACATCAAAAAAGATCCTAACGCTACAGACGAAGACGAA
>CALPOI020000249.1 GCA_943325145.2 Candidatus Planktophila lacus
AAGCGAAATTTCGATTTGATGTGAAATCTCGCTCCGTGGCGCTTTATTTTGTTCGCTCCTGAAGTCGCTGATTTTGTCGGTGATCTTCTGCGAAGCTACCGACAAACCTCTAGCGTTTCAGTTCGCAAACAAAACCTAACAATCCCAAGGCCAGATGTAATTGAGAATTAAGATCTATGTGTTATAGGTTAATTTATCAAAAATTTTAGAAGAGATATATTTTAAAATGAAATCTCTTTTCTTTTGCTTGATCAAAAAGGCAAAAATCAAGGCTGTGTGATTGTTGTTAAAGCGCAAATTTCGATTTCATGTGAAATCTCGCTCCGATGCGCTTTATTTTGTTCCCTCCTGAAATGCTGATTTTGTTGGTGATCTTCTGCGAAGCTTCCGACAAACGTCTAGCTTTTCAGTTCGCAAACAAAAACCAACAATCCCAAGGCCAGATAACATTATGGATTTGGGATTGGATATTATGATTTATAAATGACCGAAATTTTATATCGCGCCTTGAAATACGATTGCGTAAATTTTGAGGGAATGCAGCGAACTACAAATTGACTGTCTGAGCTTCCAACTTCGGAGGAAGTGAGTTTCAATTAGTAGCGCGAAATGATCCGTAAAAATTAGCAATCTTATTTCAGCGCTAGCGTTTTTGGCTCCACCTTTTTTTGGCAATGCACCGCGCAGCAGATACGAAGTAAAAATGGTGGAAATCTCTTTTGAAATAGAATCTTCTCAAGTAGTAAGCAATTCTCTTACTAACTCATAATTTGTGCTTCTACCTCCTGCTGCTTCCTTTGTCAGAATTCCTAAATTGATTAATTCATTAATATCTCTAACAGCACTATCTTTCGAACATTTAGCCATTTTCGCCCATTTAGAGGAAGTCATTTTCCCATCGATCCCATCTAACATTTTATTTACTAATTTTCTTTGACGTTCATTAAAAGATGTTGTTTGGTATTTTCTCCAAAATTGTGCTTTCACTAAAATACGTTCTAACAATACCGTGGAATTATCCAAAGCATTTTTTAAACATTCCAAAAACCAAGTAATCCAATTTGTTATGTCTAAATTTCCTTTCTGCGTTTTTTCTAGCAATTCATAATAATTTTTTCTTTCTATTCTAATTTGTGCTGACATGCTGTAAAAACGTTGGTTACTTTTATCTGAACGCGCCAACAACATATCCGTAAGTGCCCTCGCAATTCTTCCATTTCCATCTTCAAATGGATGAATTGTTAAAAACCAAATATGAGCTACTGCTGCCTTCAATAAAAAATCCATGGTAGTT
The DNA here is from genome assembly GCA_943325145.2 of Candidatus Planktophila lacus. Lineage (GTDB taxonomy): Bacteria > Bacteroidota > Bacteroidia > Flavobacteriales_D > Crocinitomicaceae > CANHVK01. The sequence goes on from CALPOI020000249.1 coordinate 1,295, forward strand.
TCCGAGTTAAACCAATCTAAAAACTGGCTCATTTCTTTTTCAATAATTTCAGAATTTACAGCTTCAAAATGTATGCGCTCTTTCCCCATTGCACCAGAAATTACTTGCATCGGTCCAGTAGTATCTTTTCTCCAATCTCCTACAACAATCTTATACATACCACTTCTCCCTGTTTGAAATAAAGCTGCATGCCAATCAAAAAGACGGTCTTTTGTTAACGGTTGAAAACAATTTTGTGTTGCATCAAGCATCATTTCAACAACTCCATCTGTATTACGTTCCGAATCAATCGCACCAGCAATCTCAATTCCCAAGCGACGTGCAATGGAAGATCTCACTTCATTTAAATCCAAAAATTCACCCTCTATTTCAGAAGACTTCAAAACATCTAATGTTAAGGTATCTAACATCGCTTCATTTTGCAATTGAAATCCTAAAGACTCCATCTTTCCAATTAATCTACCTTGTAAATTTCTGACTTCACTGATTAATCCGATTAATTCATCGCTCTTCCAAGTAAAATTAGGCCAATTGTCATTTTGATGTATGTAAGGCTTCATTCGTTGCGTTTTTTGCATCAAATATACATCATATTCGTTGCAAATACAATTTATTCATCGTAAAATATGCAACGAATAAACTTGTTATTCAACGCAAAAAAGCATATATATAAAACGAAAACTGCTTTATTACCCCTGAATTCAATTTATAATTTCAACTTGAACTGAAAATTATAGAAAAACCACTATTTTGAATCGAAATTCAAAAATACTATCTGTATAATTTGTATTTTAACTCTTGAAATTTTTTACTTATGAAATAGCCATGATTGAAATCACATACACAAATGAAGATCAAATAGGCTTTTTCCAAATGTGCTTTAAAAACAAATAACTACATATGAAAGATATTGTACTTGTCCATGAACTTACAAAATTGCTTGTCGCACTGATTTTTGGAGCAATAATAGGTGCAGAACGAGAATATAAAAGTAAAGCGGCAGGCTTTCGAACGGTTATATTGATCATGGTGGGATCTACACTATTTACAATTGTTTCTCAGCTCATTGGAGGCGAAGACCGTGTAGCTTCAAATATTGTGACAGGCATTGGATTCTTAGGTGCTGGGTCAATTTTTAGAGAAGGGGTCAATGTGAAAGGTATGACCACAGCTACCACCATTTGGATCGCTGCAGCCATTGGAATGACGATTGGACTAGGAAAATTTAGTTTGGCTTTTGGTTCATTGGTTATTGTGATGTTAGTATTACTAAGTTTTACATGGATACAACGTTTGATTGAAAAAAAGAACAAAGTAGAAACCTACCACATTACCTTTGACGCAAAACATACCAACGACGACAAACACCTAATCGACTTGTTTGATACCTGTAAGTTAAGAGCTACTTGCACAAAAAATACTAAGATCAATCACAAAAAATTATTTGTGTTTACAGTTCAAGGTCCAGCAGCTAATCACCATAAATTGGTAAAAATGCTTTTTGAAGCTCCCTATATTTCTGAATTTGAAGTGTGAGGTAGAGTAATTAGAGTTTTTAGTCAGTAGTTTTAACACTAGTTTTTAGTCACTAACAGGCATTTATCTGATGACTAACAATAATCAAAATCCGCCCAACTAATGACTAGTGAATGAAAACTATTGACTCTAAAGAAAAATCACTCCTCCACCAAATCCAATCCCAATGCTTTGTAAAGTGAAGTTCTATAACCATCTCCAATGATAATCTCCTGGTCTTCAATGATTAATCGAGACTTTTTAATGGAGCTAATCTTTAAAAGATTCACAATAAAAGACTTATGAACTCGCTTGAAGCCTAGAAGCTCTACGCGTTCTTCCATTGTACGCATACTCATTCGTGTAATGACTGGTTTTTGAATTCCTGTAAGATAAATTTTGATGTAATCTTTTAATCCTTCAATGTAGGAGATTTCAGGAATATTAATTTTCACTAAACTGTATTCAGAATTGACAAAAATAAAATCAGGGGGCAATTGTTTTAATGAAGTTGGTGTTGAATTATTGATCAAATTATAGGCCTCTCTAACCTTTGTAACACTTTTGAAAAAACGATCAAAAGAAAATGGTTTGACCAGATAATCAATCACATCCAATTCAAAACCTTCCAAGGCATATTTGGAATACGCAGTAGAAAAAATAATAAAAGGGCGTTGCTTCAATGACTGAACAAATTGAATTCCAGAAATTTCAGGCATTTCAATATCAACAAAAATTAAATCAATTGTATGTTGCTCCAATAAATCGTGCGCTTGCATGGCGTTACTGCACTTTGCAATCAATTGAAGAAAAGGAACTTTTTTGATGAATTCCTCCATCATTTCAAGCGCCAAAGGCTCGTCGTCAATACAAATACATTTGATCATAAAACAGAAGTTGGAGTAAGGGTTAAATCCACCTCGAACCATTCTCCTT
>CALPOI020000250.1 GCA_943325145.2 Candidatus Planktophila lacus
CTCTTAAAGTTGAAAATGAATCAGGATTCCAAAAGAAAGATGGTATTGCCATTGTTTCAATTCTTGGTTACAAACCAAATGTAAGTTACACCTATTCTTGGAGTAGTAACCCTTTAATTTCTAATGATACAATTAACAACTTAAGTCCTGGTATTTATTCTGTCTCTACTACAGATAATGCTGGTTGCATAAATATTGATACATTTGAAGTAAATACATACAAATGTAACCTTACTCATAATGTAGCTGTATTTCATGAGTCATCTGTTGGAAAGAAAGATGGTTCAGCATACATTGAAGTGAGAGGAGGTAAAGAACCTTACACATATACTTGGTCAAATGGTATCAATAAGAACTCATTATTTGTTGATAGTTTATCAAAAGGTGTTTATTCTGTTACTGTTAAAGATGCTGCTGGTTGTTTAATAAATGACCAAGCTTCTATATCTATTGTTAATATTGAGGATTTGAATGTTAACTCTGTTTTGATATACCCTAACCCGGTATCTGAGCAATTAAATGTTTCATTTACTGCTAAAGGTAATGTAACATTAATGTTGACAGGAATTACTGGAAATGTAATAGAATCTAAAAACGTAAATGGAGTTGTTAGAACTGCATTTAATACTTCTAATTTATCTAAAGGGGTTTACTTAATTACAATTAAAGATAACGAATCAAGTTATTCTTATAAAGTAGTTAAAGAATAATTTTAACATTTAATTTTGGAGGCTGCTTAATAGGCAGCCTCTTTTTTTTAATATATTTTTTTAAAATGAAAGCATACGTTTTTCCTGGACAAGGAGCACAATTCACTGGAATGGGCAAGGATCTATTTGATACGATGCCGTTAGCAAAAGAACTGTTTTTAAAAGCAGATGAAATACTTGGTTTTGAAATTCACAAGATCATGTTTTATGGAACTGAGGAAGAGTTAAAGCAAACCAAAATTACTCAACCAGCTATTTTTCTTCATTCTACAATTTTAGCAGCATGTTTAGGAGATTCGTTTGTGCCTGAAATGGTAGCAGGACATTCTTTAGGTGAGATTTCAGCCTTGGTAGCTAATAAAACGCTAAGTTTTGAAGACGGTTTGACTTTAGTTTATAAACGCGCGCTAGCGATGCAAAAAGCATGTGAGGCACAACCATCTACAATGGCAGCAATCATTGGTCTAGAAGATAATGTAATTGAGGATATTTGCGCAACAATTAATGGCGTAGTAGTACCTGCAAATTATAATTGTCCTGGTCAATTGGTGATTTCTGGTGAAGTAAATGCTGTTGAAGAGGCATGTGTTAAATTAAAAGAAGCAGGTGCTAAAATGGCTGTTGTACTTCAAGTTGGCGGTGCATTCCATTCTCCATTGATGGAGTCTGCAAGAGAAGAACTGGCAAAAGCGATTGAAGCGACGAATTTCTCACAGCCAATATGTCCAATTTATCAAAATGTAAAAGCAGCTGCTGTATCTGATCCTGCAGAAATAAAACAAAATCTTATTGAGCAATTAACGGCTCCTGTAAGATGGACTCAAACTATGCAACAAATGATTTCAGATGGAGCTACATCAGTCACTGAAGTAGGCCCGGGTAAAGTACTTCAAGGATTATTTAAAAAAGTAGATCGTTCATTTTCAACTTTCTCTGCGACAGTCATTTTGTAAATTGAACCTCATAAAAAAGGCGAGTGATTTTTATTAACCACTCGCTTTTTTTGTCATCAAGAACTAATTTCTTATTGCTGCAATTCTTGCTTTTACACCTTCAATATCTCTTTTTTTACTAGCAATTTGATTATCATAAGAATTCATTTCACGAATTTTAGACTGACGATAATTGCTTTTCACAGTAGCATCTTTTGTCGATTTTATTTGTCGAGCATAGTAGTCTGATTTTTCTTTCTTTAATTCTTTAATTCGAATTAAATCAACCTTATATCGTTCTATTTGAATTTTATAATTCGCAATATTGTTACGATCTGATTCTGTCAGTGCCATATTTTTTAATTTAATTTTTATGAATTTTTAGAATACCACTCTTCTAGAGTTTCACATTTTTCAGATTCTAACCACTCTTCTATTGAAGAAAATCCTTTTTTATTGACAAAGTCTTTTAAGTCTTCTTTCCTAGAGGCTTGTCCCAAAGTATATTTATTATTGATACAATATGTGTTGAATTCGTTTGCAACTTGAACAGTTACTCCAAATTGGGAATCAATAACTTCTTCAAATTCTTTCACATTCATATTTGAAGTGATTTTTAAATCTGAATTGGACGCGTTTATTGATTTACTCGTTTTTTCGTTAAGCTGAGCAAAAGTCATTTCTGAATCTGCAAAAACTTTTCCTTTGTAGACTCTTAAGCTTAGACCAAAATTTTCTTTAAATTCTGCTTGAATTGTTTTTATTTTTTTGTTTGGTGCTAAATGAAAATCACTTGCATCAAAACGATCAAAGAAATTTGATAAAAATCCCATATTAGTTAAATTAAATGATAAAATTTGAAATTAAACCTATTTGTAAAATTATAAAAAGATTTGTTTCAGTTAGCGTACAAAAAAAATAGATTGCTGATTAATTGGCAGTTTATTATCTGCTAAAACAGCGCCTGAAGCAGCCCCTATTGGAGCGAATATCCAGTCTGCGAGAGGGATAAACGAAATTAAATTGTAGGCGAAGCCAAATCCAATTAACGTGAGTTTATTGGCGCCCATATAGCTTAAAGTGTTAGTGTAATTTAATTTTTTTCTTTCAGCAATATAATCAAAATAACTAAATCCCATAAAATAACTGTTTAGTACAAATAATAAAGTCAGAATAATAGGTGAAATCGAGGGGATGAATATAATTACAATTGACCCGATTACTATCATTATACTTTCAATTACAATGTTTCTTATGGTTAGCGATATGCTTCTAAGTATGTCTCGAATGAATTGTTTTAAATTAAATGAGTATGCTTTGTTTGATAATATAAATTCAGTTTTTTCTGAAAGATATGCAAACATAGGTGATAATAGTATGAGAATAATATATTTCATATATCTACCGATTATATACCAAATCAAAATTTTAATTAGTAATGTAATTCCCCATTCTATTCCTGAAATAATTGACTCTGTAAAAGTTGAAAAATTTGAATCCTTAATTGTTGAATCGTTGGATATTGAAAAAATCCAATTCAATAATTGTTTTGAAATTAGTTGAGAAAGTTCAAAAGAAAAAATAAAAAAGAAGCAAATCCATAATGTTAGTGGGACAAGAAACCATATTTTAAAATGTTTATACGAGAATATAACTCCTTCAAAAAGTTTTACAAATCCAAGTAAAAAAAGTTTCATAAGTATAAATTGTATTTTTAATATATAAACAGATTCAATACAACTTTATTGGATGCCTATTTATTTAAGTTATAGATTTACAAAAACATTAATTCAATTAGTTTCTGATAGATAAACCTAAACTTAAGGAATAGTAATAATTATCGATTGGCAGAGGTCGATAGTTGTCTAAGTTGTGGTCGTATTGAATAAGAAAGCTCAAGTGTTTATTTACTTCAAAGTTTATATTCGAGTCGAAATACCATCTAGGACTTTTAAAGTTTTCATTTAAAGGGAATTGTAAGTAGGATACGCCGGAAAAGTCGACTCCTTTTGCTATTTTAAAAGCGAATTTAGCGACTGTATTTAATCGAAACATTTCACGA
>CALPOI020000251.1 GCA_943325145.2 Candidatus Planktophila lacus
CAAAATAGTGATAGCCGAGCATTAAGAAGAGGTGTACTGAGTGAAGCCGGAGCAACAACTGAAAAGATTTTGAAATTTATTTACAGAAATGAAAATCTTGAAAAAAATTCGAAGCCTGCTGATAAAATGATGATTGATGAATTACTTACAGAAATAAGTAAAAAACAAATTATACCAATCGGAGTTCTCACTCAGTTTCGAACATTACAACAATGGAGAAATATTGGATCACATGACAAAGGAGATATCATTGATGAATTCGACCAAAATGCAATTATAACTGTCAATACATCAGTAGCTGCTATAGTAAATTGGCTTTTTAACAATTACTTAAAAACTGATTTATCAGAGCATTTCATGGTAAATGATGAGCATGCCGAAAATGATAATATTGACAATAGTTTAGGGATTGAAGAATGGACAGAACATTATTGGTGGGCAATGAAAAATGGTCAGATGAAATTAATTGATCAAAAATCATTAGATTCCATTCAAAAGAAAAATGAAATTAGCGAATACTTAACGATTAACATAAAGGAGAACTTTAACAGAAAAGAAGAAGAATTCAATCTAATTATTCAAGAAGCATTCGAAGACAAAAACCTTGAAGAACTGGAAATCGACGCTTTAGAACACAGTCGTATAGAATGTTGTATATCCATTAAAGAAGCAAAAGAAATAATTTCTGCTACAATTAATCATGTTAATATTTCTAACATTGAAACCATTCAGGTTCCATGGTTAAAAGAAATTATTCAACAGTCAAAAATAATTTCTGAAGCTGACAATACCTTAAACAACGTAAATTCTCTAAATAATAACTCATTTGAAATAGGAAATATATTTAGTGACATTTCTAATAAAATTAGTTTTAAAGGATTGTTTGGTAGCAGTGAAGTGGAGTCTAATAACACTGATATTGCTGGTAAAATTGAAGAATGGACTGAATATTATTGGCAAGTAATGACTTCTGACAATCTTAAGTTAATTGATGAAAAATCATTAGATACAATTCAAAAAAAGAATGAAATTAGCGACGCTGTAATTTCAAAAATAAAAGAAAGTTTCAATAGAAAAATTGAAGAATTTAATCTAATTATAGAAGAAGCATTAGAAGATAAAAGTCTTAAAGAACTTGAACTCGAAGCCATAGAACACAGCAGAATTGAATGCTGTATTTCAATTAAAGAAGCGAAAGAAATTCTAGCTTGTAAAATTAATGTTTCGAATTTATCTGATATCGAAAAAATTCAAATTCCATGGTTAAATGAAATAGTGGAAAGCACAGAAGAAACAATTAAACATCAAAATTCTTTAAACCAGGAGAATACTTTGATGGAAGACTCATTCGATATGGAAAAAATATTTTATGATATTTCAATTAAACTAAATTTTAAAGGGTTGTATTGGAAACCTAATATACCTGAGAATAAAATGAAAAACGCTTATGACTATTATAAAATACCTTTAAACGAAAAAATATTTGGTTTAATTGACACTACAATATTTGGAAGTGCTGAAAATGGACTTGCGCTATGTAACAATGGAATTTATTTAAACAATGATTGGACATCAATTACAAAAGGGACATATTACATTTCGTATAATGATTTTATTCAAAGAAAAAATTTAATCGATGCAATCCCTCAAAGTAAAAATGAAGTATTCATAAGTAGGGGTATTTTTATAAATTTAATTAGCAGTTCAGCAAAAGCAGTAGAAGTAGAAAATCTTTTTAAAGAATTAGAAAATCTTCTTTGATTCAGACTTAAAGGAAAAATTGCAGAATGGAATCAGAATTGCATATTGAAAATTTGGTGTTTTAAATTCGTTTGACCTGCCAAAGCAACCCTTCGATGGATTACTACTAATTAAAAAGAATATGAAAGTAAATTGAATAGAATTATTATTTACTTTTAATCCATTAACTAATAAGACCTTATATCATTTATACAAATCAAGGTTTTACAGATAAAAATGTAGTACTGAAACTGAAGTATAAACTAATAGATGAGGGTGTAGCATATAACGATATTTGTAATGGTTTTCAATCACCAAGAATTCTAGTAGCATAAATATTCAAACTATTCTTATTTTGTTTAAGAATTATTCCATAACCCATCTTCGAATTATTACTGCTAGTTTTTTTATCTAAGTCTAGTTTTGTTTGTATTTCATCAACGAGTTTTTCAATATCTAAAGTTTTGATATCTGATTCAATGAGTGCAATACTTTCAATTAATTTCGATTTATTTTTACTCAGGTAAAACAAACCATAAGTGGCTTTAATCATTCTTTGTTTTGCATTTTGCCCATAGAAATTCCGCTTAGTTTTAACTTCATTATGAGTTAATTGTTTTACTGTACTCATATAAACGGAATGATTTAAAGAAGCTTTTTCCATTGCTTTATTTATCTCAATTAGCTCATTTTTTTTATCACTATAAGATGAATAAAGTTTTTGTAACAACTCTGCTTCTAGTTGACGTAAATCTAATTTTACATTTGATTTTCTAAGAATATTACTCTTAAAGAGAGTTAAATTACTTGGATTAACAGGACTTAAACTGTGATTGAATTGCCCATCTTGATTAAATGAAAATAAATCGGTGCCCCATACAATTGTAGTCGGATAGTATTCTTTTGAATAACTTTTGAGTAAAAAAGCTACTCCATGAACTTTATGCGATTCACCTAACATATTCTCATTATGACCTGGAGAATTCTTCCACTGTTCGAATGATTTAGTAGAAATGTTATCAGTAATTTCAACGATATTCCTACCATCGCTATTAAAATTGTACAAAGCGTTTTCACCTGACCAACGACAATTTCCTTTATTTAAAGTGGTGTAATCGTACCGATTATTTGGTTCTTCACCGATAAAAAACTTAGTGTTTTTAAGTTGCTTATGAGTAAGATCAGAATTTGATGCCATCCATAGATTATGATTCCTACAAGTTAACCATAAACCTTCATCCCAACCTATAGTATCAAGTCCATTTTTAAGTCGGTAATTATTAATTAATATATGAAATTTTAAGGCTGCTAATCGTTCTATTTTTTGAATTGAATCGTTTTTTGATGAATTCAATAAATCATTGATAGAAAAAACATTACAGATTTTAGTCGTTGAATTTTGAGAAAAAACCACAAATAAATTTACTAAAAAAAACAGCGTTGAAACTAGTACTTTCATAATCAAAGTATTTAGAGATTAAGTATAATTTCAACATAGAATATAAATTATTTAGGATTATAATAGAATAACGTATTTCATTACAAATTATTATAATTGAGAAAAAAAACAGAAATAAAAAGATAAAAAGTAGGTTGCTTTACTATAATTTTAACTAATTGAATTTCTTATTTTGTACATTTAGGCGTAATGGACATTTTTTAGGCTAAAAACCTCTACAACCCTTATTATAACTACGTTTGAAGCAAATCAAATACTTTGAATAAAAAAAATGCTTTTACTGTGGTAAGGGATTTACCAAGAAAAATGGACTTGTAAAAGGTGTACAGCTATACAAATGTGGAAATTGTGGTAAACAATTTTTAGGTGGAACTCGTATTAGTAATGAAAATATTTGGTCAGATTATGTTTTTGGAAAACAAACTTATGCTCAATTAGCTGAAAAATATTCTTGTTCGATTAAAACAGTACAGAGACGTTTAGATCAAATTTCGGTTTCACTGAA